>JAYELL010000078.1 GCA_034717495.1 Chloroflexota bacterium
CAAATGTCGCCCTTCGAAGTCCTCCCGGACCGCCGACCTCACGGTCCGCCTAGCTCTCGCATCGTCTGCTGACGTGCTGGCGTAGCTCACGCACCGCCTAGCTCTCGCATCGTCTGCTGACGTGCTGGCGTGCTGTCGTGCTGGCGTAGCTCACGCACCGCCTAGCTCTCGCATCGTCTGCTGACGTGCTGGCGTGCTGGCGAGGCTCAGGATGTCATTTGACCCGGATTTTGGCAAGTGCGTAACTCCAGTTATGTAACTTTACATATTCCAGTCGGATTAGTGAGGTACCTTGGTAGGTGAAGATGCTCGATTGCCATCTGGAGGGTGATCAACGATGAACGATCAGGTCGAACAGATCAAGGGTACGGCGCGTTTCAGTCGTGTTCTGGGACTAAACCGGACAATTGTGCTTGGCGCCAGCGTGAGCGTCGGTGTCGGCATCTACATTCTGCTTGGGCTGGCAGATCAACTGGCCGGACGGGGGTCGGCCTCGGTTGCCTACATACTGATGATGATAGCGGCACTGCCCATTATTCTGACCTATGCGGAACGGGCTGGTGTGACTCCCGGCAACGGTGCCTACAACCTGGCTCGTTTAGGGGGCAACCTCATGCTCACTTTTGCCGCTGGTTGGGTGTTGCTTGCCGGCTACATCGCATTGATTTCTCTACTGGCCTGGGGTGTTGGCTTACAGATTGACATAATAACGAATGAGTTTTTCGAGTTTGGTCTTCCAATCAAGTGGGTTGGTGCAGCGGCGGTTCTTCTGGTCGTTCTTAACAACCTGGTCGATACCAAAGGGAGCTGGGTTGTCAAGACCGTCATGGTAACGGGTGCCGTTGTCATGATCCTGATCATGGCGATGCGAGGTGCCGGTGCCGCTCAAGAGGTAAGTCCCTTTTCTGAATATTCCTGGAGCGAAAGCGTCGCTAACAAAACGATCGCAGGCATCCTTGGCGCCAGCCTGTGGGGTTTGAACATCATTCTGGGTTCGCGCGATTCCATCCATCGTCCGACCCGAACGATCCCCTTGGGGTTGCTGGTGAGCGTTTTACTGGCCGGGGTGCTGGGCGCTATATCGGCTGCGGTGGTTTACGGTTACCCGGGGGCTATCGAAAATCCTCTGGCGCCCCTGGCCAGTCTTCCTGGGTTTGAGGACTTCCTGTCTGATGAAATCGCCAATATGCTGTATGCGACCGCAGGGCTGTTTGTGTTGCTGCTGGCTCTAAACTGGGCTACAATCAATGGCCTTCGCCTCCTGGGTGACATGCAGCGCGACGGCTATCTGCCTGATCGCCTTTCCCCAGCCTCCATTCGATTGACTGGACCGGTTCCTGCTGTGGCGGTTCTCGGCGGGGCAAGTGTTGTGCTGCTTCTGTTCTCTTCCGTTGGGATCATGGCCAGACTGGCTGCCCTGACCTTTTTTTGGTCGGTTGCTCTTATTCATATCCCCGACTTGCTGAACTCCCAACCGAATTTGCCGGAAAACCGGCGTCCAAAACTGCCTTTCCATCCCATTTTTCCAGGATTGACGGTTGCCGTAGGGCTGTTTGCCCCTGCTACCCTGCTTGGCGAGATATGGCCTTTCATATTGGTCTGGGGTGGCCTGGGCGCATTGTACTACGTTTGGATGGGCCGTGCGAAAGCGGTCGACGTGCGCAGCCAGGACATGGTGGTGGGCAGGGAGCAAACCATCGATGCGGAAGAAGATGACGTATCTTACCGGGTCATGGTCGGCATTTCCAATCCCGAGAGGGCGGGTGAGCTTGTGCAAGCTGGGATTCAGCTGGCCCTGGCGCGAAATGGAAGCTTGCGGGTGTTGCGCATCGTCACGCCGCCAGATCAAATGCCGGCCAACTTGAAGCAGCGCGAAGCTCAGGAGCAGTGGGACAAACTCAGCCAGTTTCTGCTGGACACCGTGGATACAGATGTTCCTATTCGAGTGCTGGTCAGGTTGGCCCCAACGCCGGCAGATGGTATTGTGCAGACCGTGTTGGAGGAGAACATCGACCTTCTCTTGCTGGGTTGGGAGGGTGGAACCCTGTCTGGCGAGGGTTTGTCCCCTGACCGCATTCTGAACATAGTGGTGCGAAAAGCCAGGTGTGAAGTTACGATACTCCGGGGAAAGTTTCCCCTGCAGATTGCGCGGGTGGTGGTACCTACCGATGGCAGCCCTCATGCCATTGCAGCCCTGAAACTTGCACAGGACCTGGTCGAACCGACTGGCGGGCAGGTGTCCCTCATCAACGTCACAACGGCAAGATCACGGACAACAGACGAAGAGGATATCAGGGCGCCTTTGGACGAGACTCTTGAATCGGTATCAGTAGGTGAGAATGTGATACCGGAAACCATCGAATCCTCCTCTATAAAAAAAGGGATTCTGGACGAAACTGGTGATGTCGATCTGCTGATGGTTGGCAGCTCGCGGCAGGGCATCTCTGACAGTGCCTATTTTGGGGGATTGGCCGCCGAAATAGCTTTCGGTTCCCGAGTGCCTGCCATGGTGGTGCGGGCATATGAACCCGCCCCGCATGCAGTGATGGCTAGCCTGTGGGATTCTGTGGCAGATCAGATGCCCAGGTTAACCACAGCCGATCGCACCCAGGTGGTACAATCGATGCGCGCCTCGGCGGTCCCCACGGTCGATTTCTTTGTTCTGATCTTCCTGGCGTCGGCTATAGCAGTGCTTGGGCTTCTGCAGAACAGCGCGGCGGTGATCATCGGTGCCATGCTGGTCGCACCGTTGATGAGTCCCATACTTGGCATTGCCATGGGCATGGTGATGGGTGATCTGCAGATGATGTGGACTGCGATCGAGGCAACGGCCAAAGGTCTGGTAATGGCCATTTTCGTCGGCGCGGTCATCACTATTGTTTCCCCGATCGATTCGGTCACCAATGAGATCATGGCGCGTACTGAACCGAATATCCTGGATCTGATGATTGCGATGTTTTCGGGTGCGGCAGCCGGTTACGCGATCTGTAGAAAGGAGGTAGCTGCTGCCTTGCCCGGGGTAGCCATTGCGGCCGCTTTGGTGCCACCGCTAACGGTGGTGGGCTACGGTTTGGCCGTGTCGCGGCTTGATATCTCTGGTGGAGCCCTGTTGCTTTTTATCACCAACCTGATCGCCATCGTTCTGGCAGCGGCCATCGTATTTCTTGTGCTGGGTTTTCTTCCCGAACGTGCGGAGCGCAGTGATCTTGCCCGGGGCCTCAAGATCACCATAGGATCCTTGGCGGTTATCTCGGTACTGCTGGGGATAGCCACGGTTTCCACCGTGCGCGAGATCAATCTGCGCCAGGACGTCGAAGCGATCTTTGCGAGCGACGTCATTTCGCAATCGGCCCTTGTCGAAACGATCGGATTCCGTCGAACTGGGGAAACGCTGAATATGGATGCCCTGGTAATCGAATACGTCGATGACGAGCTATCACCAGAAGAGTGGACTGAACTCAATGAGGAACTTGAGCAAGCCGCCGATGGTCCGGTCAATATCGATGCAACGATAATCGAGGGCGAGCTTGTGACGATCGATGTCGACCAGATGGATCAAACGCGAACACTGATCCTGGTGTTCGAGCGGGAGGTCCGGGCACGGTCAGCGGAGACTATCGATGTTGTCACGAAGAAAACGCCCAGCGGCTTTATCCTGGAATCTTCCCTGATCGCCTTTGATTCGGAGAGGATGAACGAGGAGGAATTGGCGTCAATCCAGGAGAAGCTCAGTGCCGAGATGGCGGCGCCGGTCACTCTGCGAGTCATAGTGGTTGCAGGTTACCGCACCGAACTGGATGGCGTGAACTGAAAGGAGCACAACAGTGAAACGATTGTTTTTCCGCCTGGCTATCAATGCGATAGCCCTCTGGGTGGCCGCTTACCTCATTTCCGGTTTGAGCCTGGAGGGAGGAGTCGCTCGACTGCTCCTGGCCGCAGCCGTGTTTGGCCTGGTAAACGCCTTGATCAGACCTATCGTCAAGTTATTGACCCTGCCGATCAACTTCATTACCCTGGGCCTTTTTACCTTTGTGGTCAACGCGCTGATGTTGATGCTTACCGCCTGGCTGATTCCTGACGGGGTCACCATTGCAGGCAACTTCTTTGAGAGTTTCCTGATAGCCGTGGCTGCCAGCATTGTGATCAGTATCGTCAGCACGATCCTGAGCTGGATATTGCCCGATTAAGAGAAAATAAAAAAGCGGTCGATTGTCCAACAATCGACCGCTTTTCAAGAGTGGGCGGTACAAGACTCGAACTTGTGGCCTCCACGATGTCAACGTGGCGCTCTAACCAACTGAGCTAACCGCCCTGCAGGTGGAATTATACCACAGGCCGCGGGCAGAGCAAAAAGAGCCTGGCGCTGGCCCCCACAGATTTGCGCCATCTGTCGTCAATTGGCGATGTTTTTCCCAACCTGATAGAGGGTTTCAAGATTGGCTCCCGGTATTCCGGGCATCAGGCCACCGCTGGTCCCAAGGATAACCGATGTATCGATCAGGGGATGCAACATGTCTGCCACGTAACGCTGGATTTCCTCGATCCCGCGGGGCACGGCAAGCCAGCCCACGTCTATGTTTCCCCAGAGACAAAGCTGAGGGCCTGCGTGCTCTCGGACACGAGTCATGTTCATAGCCGCGCCAGGTTCCATGCCCTGCAGGCCGTCGATTCCGGTTTCCAGCAGATCGTCCATGATAGCCCACAGGTTGCCGTCGGAGTGAAAAACCACCGGATGCCCCGCGCTTTGGATGGCCTCGACCAGCACGGTCAGATAGGGGAAATAGTTCTGTCGAAGCGCCTTTGGGCTGATATAGGTTGCGCGGCGATAAGCGATGTCGTCCCCGATGATGATCCCATCCGCTCCTTTCGCTCGAAGCCGGCCGGCCATTTCGGCAAGCATGACGACGGACTCCGCCATGAAGCGCTGTTCCGCCTTGCCGCCGCTGGTCAAACGCATCAAGGCAGACTCCCAACCCCAGGCCCTGGCCGCCGCGCTGAAGGGGCCGTCCACCAATGCAAACACAAACAGGTCGCTGTCGGCGTGCCATGCTTCCAGAGCAGCTTCAGCTTCCTCCGTGTCAGGCTGGGTGGGGCTGCCCCAGCCACTGGAGAAAGGCACCACGACCAGATCCTGGTTGAGCCGTCGCAGCACGGCATAACGGGCCGACCAGGAAACCGTTTCCTCGTCCAGGCCGATCAGGTCACGCACGAATTCGTCTTCAATGACAAGTTCGCCACAGGGCAATTCTTCCGGCCGCTCTCCCCGAAGAACACTGCGCACCAGTTCCCGGGATGGCCGGTTGCTTTTTTTGCTCATGGTCCTAACGATTCAGTTCCTTTCCCAAGAGCTGCGGGCACAATCGCCTGTTCCTGAACCCAACGATACAACACAAAGACTGCCAATAGTGTTCCGCCTGCACCGAAAAGGGCCGGTCCCACTATTCCCCAGCTTTGGAACAGCGCAGCGCCAACGAAGGCACTGGCCGCGCGGGTGATGGCAGATATCATGGCGCCCATGGATAATACTGTGCCGCGGGCCCGTGGCACCTGTTCTGACAGCAGGCCTATGTTGGAGACGATGGTGAATTCGAAACTCATGGTAAAGAGAAACATGCCGGCGACAGCGAGCTTCTGGGTTCCCTCGAAAAGAGGCAGCAAGATCAACGCGCCGGTCATCGCCATCAGGCCGATTCCGACGCCCCGCTTCTTGCCTATCCGGTCGATGAAGAGACTGCTGAAGCCCGATGCTGATAATTCTGCCACTCCCAGCAGCGCAGCGATTCGTCCGATCTCGTTGGGCGCCAGGCCAAAGGAATTCTCCATCCAGGCGCCGTATGTGACAAAAAAGCTCTCGGCTGCGACAAACATCAATCCGCTGACGGCGAGGGCCGCCCTGGCACTTGGCACGCCCAGCACGGAGAGGGTCAGGTCAAGGAAGCCCCGTTGTATCCGCGCAGCCTGTTCCCGACCGCCGGGCAACAGGAATGGTAGCGGTGAGGCTGCCAGGCTGAGGATTCCTGTCAGGCGAATTGGCATCTGCCAGCCGTACCGAACCATCAGGAGTCCCACCAGCGGCAGGATGAAGAGGCCGGTAAGCGCCCAACTGAATTCCACGATCCCCAGGGCCCGTCCCCGTCGCTGGAAAGGGACCTGGTTACTGATCACCGTATGCAGCGTAGGAACGAGCACTGCAGCAGCCAGGCCCAGAAGAACCATGGAGGGCACGGCCGCCCAGAATCCCTGAGCAGTGCTCAACCATAGCAGGCTGAGTCCCTGCAGGAACAGGGCGCCGACCAGGAGAGGACGTGGCCCATGCCGGTCGTTCCAGGTTCCAAAAATGGGGCTCGCCACGATCATGGCAGATCGTATGGCAAGTAGCAGACCACCCTGGGCAAGACTTATGCCCAGTCCCCGGCTGATAACCGGCAGGAAGGGATACATCATGCGCATTGCCGTATCGACGGTCAGGCGCATGAGGATCGACAGGCCAATCAGACGGCCCTGATGGGCTGATTTGTCGGGGCCGGGAAACGCTTCAGGTGACGTCATCGGTATTCGGGGCGGTCGGCGGCCCAGGTCCGATCCAGAAGTTTCAGGATGTCAGCCGGCAGTGGTTGAATTTCGTCGGATATGACCGTTCTGTTCATGGGCAATAGCAGCGCCCGCATAGCGAAAATGCGGGCGTAAGGTGGCATATCTCGGTCTGATCGCCGGGGGAAAATCCTGCAAGCCTCGACTGAAGTAGCACCGCGGGCAGCAATGGAGTCGCCCGCCACGCGCTCCGACAAATCAATGTTGCAGGATTTTGCCAAGGAACTGCACGGTTCGCTCGTGTTGCGGATTGTTGTACAGATCGTCGGGTGTGGTATCTTCGATGACGATTCCTTCGTCCATGAAAATCAAGCGATCGGCGGCGGCACGGGCAAATCCCATCTCGTGGCTGACGCAGACCATGGTCATGCCGGTTTTGGCCAGGTCAAGCATCACGTCCAGTACCTCTTTGATCATCTCCGGATCCAGCGCGCTGGTGGGCTCGTCGAAGAGCATGATCTTTGGATCCATGGCCAGGGCGCGTGCGATGGCGACGCGCTGCTGTTGGCCGCCCGACAGTTGGCCCGGGTAAACGTCGGCTTTTTCTGGAATCCCGACCCGCTCCAACAACTGTCGGGCCCTGGCCTCGCGTTCGTCCGACTTGCGTTTGCGCACCACTTTTTGTGCCAGCGTGATATTTTCCATTGCTGTCAGGTGGGGGAACAGGTTGAATTGCTGGAAGACCATGCCGATCTCAGCACGCATGGCATTGATGTCGGTCTTTTTGGCCTCCATGTCCACACCATCGACAATGACGTGGCCTGCCGTCGGTTTCTCCAGATGATTGATGCAGCGCAGCAAGGTGGACTTGCCGGAGCCGCTGGGGCCAATGATGACCATGACCTCACCCTGTTGGATTTCCAGGTCGACGCCACGCAAAGCCTGCACATTGCCAAAGTACTTGTATAGGTCAACGACCTTGATAATGGGATCAGACACCGGTCTTCCACCTCCGTTCGATGAACCGCACCACGAAAATAAACATCAGGGTCAGGACCAGGTAGAGAAATGCTGCCGAGTTGTAGCCTTCGAAGGCCCGAAAGGTACGTGACACGAACAGGCGGGCACTTTGCAGGATTTCCGGCACGGCAACGACGCTGACCAGCGCCGAATCCTTGAGCATGGCGACAAAATCGTTGGCAAGGGGTGGCACCACGCGCCGAATCGCTTGCGGCAGGATCACGTAACGCATTGCCTGTACATAGCTCATGCCCACAGAGCGCGCGGCCTCCATTTGGCCTCTTGATATGGACTCGATACCCGCCCGGTAGACCTCAGCCAAATAGGCGGCATAGCCGAACCCCAGACCCAGGATTGCCCCCTGGATGCGGGTTAGCTGAAAGGCGCCATTGGAAGCCTCGCGCAGGGCAGGTACCACGACGAAACCAATCCAGAGGATCAGCACGAGCATGGGCACACCGCGCATGACTTCGACGTAAAGAGTGCTCGCGTGGAACAAGATGGGATTCTTCGAGACCCGCATGATTCCCAGGACCAGACCTACCACCAGGGCAATCAGATAGGACACGATGGTCACGTATAGCGTGACGCGAATACCTGCCGTGATGACATCCAATGGCGGGGGAAAGCCCGTTTCCACAGTTGTATCGGGATTCGTGATAAACGAGAGAGCCTCCCGGTAGATGGGGTCTTGCAGCATTTTCGCAAGCGCCACCGCCAGGCTGACAGTCAGGATTACAGCCCACCATGGGAAAGCGCGCATCTGTTGGCTGAATGTTGAGCGGTCCTTGATTGTGGTGTTCGATGCCGTGTTGGGCGGTTGTTCCGTAAGACTCATGGTTCTTGCTCCCTAGCGGTTCTTCATGCGAGGGTCAAGGGCATCCCGCAGACCATCGCCCAGCAGGTTGAAGCCGAGGACAGTGATCAGAATCGCCATGCCCGGGAAGAAGATCAGATGTGGCGCCGTGAACATCTGGTTGCGTTCAGCGCCAATCATGGCGCCCCACTCGGGGGTCGGCGGCTGTGCTCCCAGGCCGAGGAAAGACAGGGCAGCCGTGTCGAGGATTGCCGTGGCGATTCCAAGTGTGGCCTGCACGATCAAGGGAGAGGTAGCGTTGGGAAGGATCGATCTGAACAAAATCCGATTGGGCTTTGATCCGACCGATCTGGCTGCTGTGACGAATTCCTGTTCCTTGAGCGAGAGAACCTGTGATCTGGTCAGGCGGGCATAAGTCGGGATGTAGACGATGGAAATGGCGATAAGTGCTGTCAACAGCCCGACATCTTCGAAACCCAGGATACTTTGCAAACTGGCGATTCCCCGGGCAACAAAACTTTCCTCCGGCATCTGCAGCAGGGCCACGTTAATGGCGATGGCCAGAATCAGAGCTGGAAACGCCAATACCACGTCCATCAGGCGCATGGTGACGTTGTCCACTCCTTTTCCCATATAGCCGGCGATGGCACCTATCGTTGTGCCAAATAACACGGCTATGATGACCGTGTAAAGCCCAGCCTTCAGGGAGACTCTGGCTCCGTAAACCACCCGGCTATACAGGTCACGAACATTGCCATCGACGCCGAAGTAGTGTTCAGGATCCTCTGGATCGCACTGGAACCAGCGAATCACCGGCCAGGAAGGCAATGAATTCGCTGCATGGATGCAGGGTGGGGATCGCCGCCTGACGTCTTCCTTACCGATCAATACCTCATTGGGATCGTGAGTCGCTATTACCGGGGCAAAGACAGCCACCAGGATCAAAAATATGATGGTGACCAGGCCGACCTGTCCGGAACGGCGACGTGTGACCAGGTCTCGGCCGGCTTCAGCCCAGAGACCCCGGCTTTTTCGCTTGGGTGCCGCCAGGTCCACTGGAGGGGATGAAGCAGTGTCTTGTGTCGTCATGAAAGCTCCAACGACTAGCCTAAACGAATGCGCGGGTCCAGGAACCCGTAAAGAATATCGACAACCAGGTTGATGATCAGGAAGCCGACCGCCGTTACCAGCGTGAAGCCCTGGATAACAGCATAATCCCGGGCCAATATGGAGTCGAACAGAATGCGACCCACGCCGGAGAAACCGAAAATGGTCTCGGTCAATACAGCGCCACTCAATAGAAAACCGAGGGAAAGACCAATAATCGTAACCACCGGCAGCAACGCGTTGCGCAGGGCATGTTGTATCAAAACGACCCGTTCAGAGAGGCCTTTGGCCCTCGCCGTGCGGGTGTAGTCCGATCCGATAACTTCAAGCAGACTTGAGCGAGTGAGGCGGGCGATGATTGCCAGGGGAATCGTGCCCAACGCAACTGCAGGCAAGATCAGGTGCTTGAAACTATCCAACAGGAGCTCACCGTTGAGGGTCACAACAGCATTAAAAAGATAGAGGTTACTCAAGAATTCCATTGGCGTATAGAGCGCATCACCCTCCTGGATGTTTAGCTTTTCCGCCAGGGAGGGCACACTCATTCCTGCCGACAGACGCCCCGAGGGCGCCAGGGCAAATGGCGTATCCTTCAAAACAATCGCGAAGATATAGGCCAACAACAGCCCCAGTACAAACACAGGAATCGATACGCCCAGGTTCGCACCCATCATGGTGAGCACGTCAATAGAGGAGTTCTGGTTTTTTGCACTGACGATGCCAAGAAACATGCCAACGGTGATGGCGATAAACATGGCGCTCATTGCCAGTTCAACTGTAACGGGAAGTCGCTCGATCACCAGCTCGGTTACAGGTTTTCCATATCTGAAGGAAATGCCCAGATCTCCGTGCAACACGTCATTGAAGTAGATGAGAAACTGCGTAATCATCGGTTTATCCAGGCCATATCGTTCGTTGAATGCCGAGCAGGTTTCCTCGTTGGCCCGCTCACCCAGCATGGCAACACAGGGGTCACCGGGCAACAGCCGAGCCAACGCAAAGGTGACGAAAAGGATGCCGACCATCACGGGGATCGCGGCTATGATTCGCTGCATAAGATACTTGAACATGCGGGACTCCGGTCGTTTCTTTTTCCTGTTGCACGAAGAAAGATGGGGCGCTGAGCCGGTATCAGGCAGTCAGCGCCCCATGATAGGAAACGAGATTTAGGTAGAGAACCCGGTCCCGGTCCTGATGCCAGGCTGGCAGAAGCAGTTAGGCATCAGGAAAGCCAGGAAGGGTGGCAGGAGACCGGGTATCATGGTGAGCAGGTTACTCGGCGTTCTTGAAGGCGTTGAAGTAAGCCTGGAAGTAGGTGAAATTGCCATCTCGCCCGACATGGAGGGGGTTGGCCATATCCCACTGAACTTCCCAGGAGGTGACAACATCTT
>JAYELL010000079.1 GCA_034717495.1 Chloroflexota bacterium
GTCTGCCTGTCGATGCAGAACCAGGGGTCTATACGGTGGCCGTCGTCGTCTACGACCGGGAGACGCTGGCGCCGCATCCTGATTTGACCGGTCGCCTCAGCACCCCGTTGACAACCGTACTGGTTCATGCCGATAGTCAGACTGGAAGCTGAACTTCTAGCAGCTTGGCGAAAATAGACAGGTGGTTAAAGACCGTCCCTACCTCTGGTGAAGGACCTTGGTAACTATATGGTTTTCTAGCCCGTAGTGTACTGGCACCGTCGCTCCCGCGGGCCCCTTCGGGGTGCACGGAAAAGCGGGAGCCCAGAAAGATGCTGTGCTGTCTGGGTCTTCAGGTGCACCGGGATGAGAGGTTCGCTCGGTGGGTTCTTCGTATCTTCGTCCGACTTCGCGGCTTCGTGATCCAAACGCCGGGCCTGGGTAGTGACCGAAATTCGAATAAGAGGCGATGCTGGAACGGGTGCGATGGCCGGCAAAAAGTAGGCGATCCTTGCGGTTTTCCTGGTGGACTATCAGGCCGGTTGTGGTAAAATGAGCGGAGAATGCCGAAAAGAAAAATCCCCAGACATGAGCCTGGGGATCCCAAACGTAACGATGGTCGGGGCGAGAGGACTTGAACCTCCGACCTCACGGACCCGAACCGTGCGCGCTACCGGACTGCGCCACGCCCCGACATCCCGATCATTATATCAGTTGCGCCAGGTTTTGGCAAACAGGCAGCATGCCGGCATGTCAGAATAGCATAATGATATCTTGACATAATAATATTCTGGCATAATGACATAATTCTCCCCCAAGGACCTCACCATGTCCCTTCAAATCGGAATCGTCGGCCTGCCCAATGTCGGGAAATCCACCCTCTTCAACGCCCTGACCGGAGCTGGCGCCGCGGTGGCCGGCTATCCCTTCACTACCATCGATCCCAATGTGGGCGTGGTTCCGGTGCCCGACGAACGCTTAACCCAACTGGCGGCACTGATCGATCCGGAGAAGGTGGTGCCGGCCACGGTTGAGTTTGTCGATATCGCCGGCCTGGTCGCCGGGGCCAGCCAGGGCGCCGGCCTGGGCAACCAGTTTCTTGGACACATTCGCAACGTTGATGCCGTCGCCATGGTGGTGCGCGCCTTCCAGGACCCCGATGTACCTCACGTGAGCGAGGAGTTGCATCCCCTGGCCGATATAGCCACGCTGGATACCGAACTGCTATTGGCCGATCTAGCAACCATCGAACGGCGCCTGGAAAAGATCGCCGTGCAGTCCAAGGCCAATCCGCGGGAGGTCGCGGCCGAGACCGAAGTGCTGCAACGCGCGCAGGCACACGCGGACGAGGGGAATCTGCTCTCTTCCCTTGTGCTCGACGAAGTAGAGCTGGCGCTGATGGGTTCCCTCGATCTGCTCACGGCCAAGCCCCGGCTGTATGTTATCAACGTGGGCGAGGATGACCTGCCCGCTGGCGGCTCGCTGGCGGATGCCGTTCGTGCCAGGGCTGTTGCTGAGGGCGCACAGGTCGTGGTGCTGTGCGCCGATTTGGAAGCTGCTCTTTATGACTGGCCGGCCGACGAGGCACAGGAATACCGGCGCGACCTGGGTTTGAACGAGCCCGGTTTACATTCCCTGATCCGGGCGGGATTCCGATTGCTCGACCTGATCACCTTTTTCACTGCGACCGGCGGCAAGGTCCTTCACGCCTGGGAACTGGGGCAGGGAAGCACCGTATATGAGGCGGCGGGCAAGATCCACACTGACATGCAACGGGGGTTCATTCGCTCCGAGGTTGTGCCACAACCCCAGTTGATCGCCGCCGGTAGCTTCCACCACGCGCGGGAACAAGGGCATCTGCGCCTGGAAGGCAGAGACTACGTCGTTCAGGATGGGGATGTCATTCATATCCGTTTCGCTGTGTAGGAATCGAGTTTCATCTGCCCTCCACAGTTTTTTGCCAACCACCAGCACCTGTGTTACACTCTTTCCGTGCAGCGAGGGACCTGGATACCCTTTCCAGCCCTCGTTACTTTTCGCCTGTGGCCCGGTGGTTCCTCTATGACCGCCTGTAGATCACAGGTATACCCTGGGAAAGGAGGAAACTGCACGCGTGAATACCTATGAGTTGATGTATATTGTTCACCCTGAGGCAGACGAGGACGCAGTGACCGGAATCTCCGAGCAAGTTGCGTCGTGGGTCAGTGCCGAGGGCGGCGAGGTGCTCAAGAGCAACGTCTGGGGCAAACGCAAGCTGGCTTACGCCATCGACAAGCAAACGGAAGGTACTTATGTGGTTGCCGATCTGCAGCTGCCCGTTTCGGGCCTGCCCGAATTCGAACGTAATCTCAAATTGCATGAGCAGATCTTGCGCCATTTGATCGTACGTCCGGGGAACTAAGTGCTCACAGAGAGAGATTGGCAAGAACAGACGAGGTGTGGGAATGTCGAGAGGATTGAACAAGGTACTAATCATCGGCAACCTGGGAGCAGATCCCGAAATGCGCTATACGCCCAGCGGAAAGCCGGTGACATCGTTCAGTGTGGCTGTGTCAAGAAGCTGGCGTACGTCCGAAGGAGAGCGCAAGGAAGCAACCGAGTGGTTCAATGTTGTTTCCTGGGGCAACCTGGCGGAAATCTGCAATCAGCATTTGCGCAAGGGATCCCATGTTTACATCGAGGGGCGGTTACAGACCCGTAGTTGGGAAGATTCCAACGGCTCTCGCCACTTTCGCACCGAGTTGGTGGCCAACGAGATGATTATCTTGGACGGCCGATCTCATGTGGCAGACGATGATTTTGGCGAATTTGATTTCTAATAGCGAGGTAAAAAATGGCTGACACCAGGACAAGGAGACCTCGATTTCGTGGGTCAAGGCGACGCAGAGCTCGACGCCAGGTTTGTGGCTTCTGCGTGGACAAAGTCCAACATGTTGATTACAAGCAGAGTGACGCCCTTCGGCGTTACGTCACCGAACGAGGTCAGATCAGACCTCGCCGCAAGAGTGGCCTGTGCGCAAAACACCAGCGACGGGTGGCCCGCGCCGTGAAACGTGCCCGCTTCATGGCCCTCCTGCCCTACACAGCCGAGCAAATTCGGTTGCAAAGACGATAAATCAGGAAGAGCGATGGCTAAACGTCAAAGAAAAGAGCGTACGGAGCCCACCCGCAAGGAAACGGCCATGACCCGCAAGGAGCGCGAGCAAGCTCGCCGCGTGACGATTATCGTCGGCATTGCTCTGGGTCTCGCCGCTCTGGTACTCCTGGGTGGCCTGGTCTATCAGTTTCTGATCGTACCTAACTCTTCAGTCGCCAAGGTTGGAGACCAGTCGATCTCCGCAAGTGACCTGGCGGAACGGTCCAAGTTTCAACACCTCCAGACGGAAAGCCAGTTGAGCAATCTGATTCAACTCGACCGGCAGTTTTCGGCGGATAGCGAAACGGGCAGCGTTTTCGGCAGTCAGATTGCCCAACTTCAGAGCACGCTGGCCAATCCCGATGGACTCTCGAATCAGGTTTTGGAGGAGATGATCGACGAGGAGGTCATTCGTCAGGCCGCGGCCGAGCTTGGAATCGTGGTCGGGAACAACGAGGTTCAGCAGGGGCTGGAAGAGCTCATTGCCTCTCAGATGGGAGCTGTGACGGTGCCCCAGGCAACGGCTACTGCCGAGGCTCTTGCAGTGGCGACTCCCACGCCCAGCGCCGAGGTCTCAGATGGCGAAACTGTCGAGACACCGTTGCCGTCACCGACAACCCAGGTGTTGGATGCCGACGGCTTCACGGAGAACTTCAATCTGCTTATCGAAAACGTCAGTGGCGAGGCGGATCTTTCCAGTGGCCAGGTCGAGGGTGTCTATCGAAGCCTGATCACGCTGCAGCTGTTGCGGGAGAAGTTGCTTGGGCAATTGGGCGATGAAATGCCCAAGGCCGGGGAACAGGTTAGTGCCCGACATATACTCATTTCGCTGCCGGAAGATGCCTCGGAGGGCGATGAGCAGCAAGCTTTGGCCAGCGCTATCGAGATAAGCCAACGGCTCAAGGATGGTGAGGATTTCGCCGAACTGGCTGCCGAATTCTCCGAGGATACATCCAATGCCGAAAACGGCGGTGATCTGGGTTTCTTTGGACGGGGGCGCATGGTACCCGAGTTTGAGGAAGCAGCCTTCAGCTTGCCCATCGGCGAAATCAGTGACCCGGTGCGCACCGTGTTTGGATATCACATCATCCGGGTGGACGATTTCGACGAAGGCCAGCCCGATTTCAACGGTTGGCTTGTGGATCAAAAGGTAAGCCGGCTGATCGAGCGTAACCTGACCGACAGCTTGCTGCCCAACTTGCCTGAGACGAACCCGGCGCTGTTAGGTGGCTCCGCAAACCCATTGGCGCCCATTGCGCCGCCACCGGCTCAAGACCACAACGGCGGCATGTAATCACTGCGAAAAGCAAACGAAAACAGGGCGCTCCACCTGATCGGAGCGCCCTGTTGATTCGGGGACCTGGTTGAGGGATACGAGGGGCCATCCACGAATGCACGAATGGGCCAGGGTATCAGAGGGCCGAGAGTCACAGAAGCTTTGACACAGCGCCTCCGAAACTCCGATCCCCTCAGGCATGCCAGCGACGGGCTTCGGTTACATTGGGCAGACGTTCGATGCGGGTAAGGATTCGGCTGAGCTGTTCGGCATCGCGAATTTCCAGGGTAGCCGTCACCCGGGCCAGATGGCCCTTGATGCCGGCAACGGCGTGGGCATCGCGCATGTTGATCCGTTCATCTGCAACCAGGGCAGCGATATCCCGCAGCAGGCCTGATCGGTCGTAAGCCTCCACGGCAATGGGCACCGGATGGGTGCGGTCGTCCGCCTCCCCCCAATTGACCTCCACGATTCGCTCCGGATCCTTCTTCACTATGTTCTGGACGTTGGGACAACTCCTGCGGTGAATGGTGACTCCCCGTCCACGGGTTACGTAGCCAATGATCGCCTGGCCCGGCACCGGGTTGCAACACATGGCAGTGCGGCTGAGCAGATCCTCTACCCCCAGGACGGTGACACCCTCCGACGAGATTGGGATGTTGTCCAGCGGCGTCAGGTCCGTTTCCCTGACCTCGGCCTCGACCTGCTCCTTGCGCTCCATGTCCAGCACTTTGCTGGCAATCTGCTGCGTATTGATGTCGCCGAAACCGAGGGCGGCGTGCAGGTCTTCTGCCTTTTCGTAGCCAAACAACCTGGCAATGGACTCGTGGCTGAGTTCGATGTTGAGGCGCCGCAGTTCCCGCAGCAGAATTTCCTGGCCCTGCTGGATATTCTCCTCGCGACTTTGCTTGCGAAACCACTGGCGGATCTTGTTGCGCGCCCGGCTGGTCTTGGTGAAACCCAGGGAAGGATTCATCCAATCCCGGCTGGGGCCACCCCGCTTGGAGGTAATGATCTCTACCTGTTGGCCGTTGCCAAGTCTGTAATCGAGCGGCACTAACTTGCCGTTGACGCGTGCCCCCCGGCAGCGATGGCCAACCTCGGTGTGCACCGAATAGGCGAAGTCAATGGGCGTTGAACCTGCCGGCAGATCCTTGAGATCTCCCTGGGGTGTGAAGACGTAAACCCGGTCGCTGAACACGTCCGACTGCATCGAGTTGACGAATTCGCTGGCATCCTTGATATCGTTTTGCCAGTCCATCAAGCTGCGCAGCCAGGCCAACTTGTTCTCGAAGTCCACGTCCCGGCGGGTCTGTTCCTTATAGCGCCAATGGGCGGCAATACCCAGCTCAGCTGCCCGATGCATGTCATGGGTGCGAATCTGGACTTCTAGGCTGCGTCCCTTGGGCCCGACCACGGCCGTGTGCAGAGAGCGATACATGTTGTCCTTGGGATTGGCAATGTAGTCGTCGAACTCGCCCGGAATGGGTCGCCACAGGCCATGGACGATTCCCAGGGCACCGTAGCAAGCTGTCACCTCGTCGACAAGAATGCGCACCGCCTCGGTGTCGTAGATCTGTTCCAACTCCACATCTTTGCGCTGCATCTTGCGGTAGATGCTGAAAATATGTTTGGGACGTCCCTGGACGATGGCAGTGATGCCGGTCTTCTGAAGCTCCCCCTGGATGATCTCGACAACCTGTTCGATGTATTGGGCGCGCTCGATCCGGCGTTGCTGCAGGCTGG
Organism: Chloroflexota bacterium; assembly: GCA_034717495.1. Taxonomy (NCBI): domain Bacteria; kingdom Bacillati; phylum Chloroflexota; species Chloroflexota bacterium. The sequence continues at coordinate 6,138 of JAYELL010000079.1, forward strand.
CGGATATCTCCTTGTAGATGCGCGGTTCCAGCCAGCGAAAGGAACCATCCTCCAACTCCCATTTTATCTGCCAGATACCGAGCCGGTTGGCCAGGGGTGCGTAGATTTCCAGCGTCTCGCGCGCAATGCGCCGACGTTTGTGTTCCTTTAGGTGTTTGAGGGTACGGATGTTGTGAAGGCGATCGGCCAGTTTGATAATGACCACCCGAATGTCCTCGGCCATGGCAAGGAACATTTTACGCAGGGTTTCGTCGCGCTGGCTGCGCAGTTTTGGATCGGCGGCAACCCGTTTGCTCTTCTTTTCATCGGAGAATCGTTTGATCTCCTCAAGCTTGGTGACACCATCCACCAGGGAGGCCACCTTGGCGCCAAAATGCTCCTCCAGATAGCCTATGTCGTAGGGTGTGTCTTCGGCAACGTCGTGCAAAAGGCCGGCCACGATCGCATTGGTATCCAGGCGCAACTCTGCTAGGATTCCAGCCACCGCTAACGGGTGGAGAATATAGGGTTCGCCGGACGCGCGTGTCACATCGCCGTGGGCTTCACTGGCAAGCTGATATGCTTCGCGGATTCGCTCTACGTCCGATTCCGTGAAGCTGCGCGGCAAACGATCGATCAACTCCTCGATCGTGGTTGGCAGGCTTGAGAAATCACCATTCATCTGGAAAACGGCACAATTAGCTGGCCTTGCGGCTCCTGTGGATCAATCTTCGTGCGGGCAATCGGGGATCTGCCGTAGACGCCCTCCCATGGAAGATTATAGCGCAAAGGGAAAAATCGTGCAATGGCATTGGCCCGGATGCTGAATCGTGAAACAGCGATGATCTGCGCCAGAAATCAGACGATCGCCCTGCGATATGTCGTCGTCTGATTGACAGGCTGCCGCGCTCCTGTTACAATGTTTAGCGTTCACCAACGCCAAAAAACGCGAGGCGCCAACCACAATCAACTGCTTGCCCTTTCAGTTGCCCAGGACAAAACGACATTCTGACGTGAGTCGTGGGGTACAATGCATCCATTTCGAAGGAGAACCATGACAACTCGATCGCAACACATCATCCTCTTCGTCACACTACTTGTTGGGACGATCGTTTTTTCAGCTTGTGTCGCGCCGGTGCCTCAGGGAGCACCCCAGACTGTAAATCCGGCCGCGCAATCAGCGGATGGCCCGGTAGCATCCGCGGAAACCGTCAACCTGGACGCGCTGCCGGATGTGGCGCCATCCACTGGCCCTATCGAAACCTGGACAAACCCGGTCGACGGGACGGTCTATGTGCTTGTGCCGGCCGGCGAGTTTCTCATGGGCAGTACAGATGCCGATCCCTGGGCCGGACCTGGGGAAAAACCGCAGCAAACTGTCGATCTGGGCGAATTCTGGATCATGCAGACCAAGGTGACCAATGGCCAGTATAACCGCTGCATGGAAGAAGGGGCCTGCACGGAGCCCCGGGGTGATCGTTGGAATGATCCTGCCTTCGCTGATCATCCCGTGGTGCGGGTCGACTTGAATCAGGCCATGGTGTACGCGGACTGGGTGGGCGGACGTCTTCCTACGGAAGAGGAATGGGAGAAGGCCTGCCGGGGCACAGATGGTCGTCTTTTTCCCTGGGGGAATGAGTATCCTGACGCCGAATTGCTGAACTTCGTCGCCAGTGTGGATGACACGACGCCGGTGCAGGCATATTCTCCCCAGGGGGACAGCCCCTACGGTGTCATCGACATGTCGGGCAACGTGTGGGAGTGGACCGACTCGATGTGGGACGATGGGCTGGATTGGCGCGTGTTGCGGGGCGGCGACTACAACAGCGACGTCACCAGCGTGCGCTGCGCCTGGGCCTTTAACCGGGGCAATCCCGAGGTAAGGTTCGGTGACATTGGTTTCCGGGTTTTGGTTCCGGCGACGCCGTAGGACAGAGAAACACGGTCCTTATGATCATCATCAACGACTACAATCCGGCATGGCCGGAGGAATTTGAGGCCCTGCGACCCTCCCTTTTGGAGATCCTGCGGCCTTTTGCGCTGCGGGTCGATCATATCGGATCGACGTCGGTGCCTGGTCTGGGTGCGAAAGATATCATCGATATCCAGGTGACCGTTCGGGAGCTTACGCCCGAAGTCAGGCAGCGACTGGTCGATGCGGGCTATCACTGGTTTGAAGCCTACACCCACGATCACGTGCCCCTGGGCGAAGATGATGATCCCAGGTTATGGGCCAAGTTTACTTTCGGCCAGCCTCCTGGACATCGTCGCAGCAATGTGCACGTGCGTGTGCGGGGAAACCCAAATCAGCGCTATGCTTTGCTGTTTCGCGATTACCTGCGTGCTCATCCAAACTCGGCCAGGACCGTCGAGCTTATCAAGCGGGAACTGGTAAAACGGCATGCCGAGGATGAGGATGCCTACTACGACATCAAGGATCCGGTGTACGACCTGATCTGGGATGCGGCCCAGGACTGGGCCAGGCAGACCGGTTGGACGCAGGCGGGGGTGCGCCACGGGTGAATCTGGACAGGAGACTCGAACGCGAGTAAAATGCACAGGGTTGGGAAACACGCCCCCGTAGCTCAATGGACAGAGCGCCGGACTTCGAATCCGTAGGTTGCAAGTTCGAATCTTGCCGGGGGTACACGAACCATCAGGACGATCGGAAAGCGCCAGGGCTTCCGGTCGTCTTTTCATTGTCTGGAGAGTGTGGTATCATAGCCCCAACGGGCAATGGCCCGATTGGCCGCGGCTGACGAGGGGAGCGGCCAATCTGACGGATGGTTTGGTGCCGAGGTACGAAGGGCAGTTGCCCGGTCTGCTTCAGTATCGAACCGGTTGAATTCTACTCAAACAACCAATCGAAAGGGGGTGACCATGAACAGACCATGCGCGTACATTCGCGCCGTCGGCCGGTCCGTATCAATCTTAATCCAGTGAGGCGATTCATTCGCCAGGGGGGAATTCCAGATGTACCGAAAAACCATCATTCTGCTGATGGCTGTCGCGCTTATGGCCGCAACGAGCCTGCTTTCACTGCCGGTTCACAGCCAGACAACACTATCCGCCGGAGATATCGCCATCGTCGGCGCCAATTTCGACAATCCAGATGAGTTCGCGTTTATGCTGCTCGAAAACGTGAGCGCGGGCACCGAGATCAAGTTTACCGATAGAGGCTGGACCGCCGCCGGAAGCTTCCGGCCCGGCGAGGGAGTCATTATCTGGACTGCCAGCTTCAACCGCCAGGCCGGCGAGGTCGTCCTTTTCACCGATCCACCTTCGGGTGAGTTCGGCGAGGAAGGTAGCTTCGCCCTTTCTTCAACGGGAGACCAAATCCTTGCCTACATGGGTCCTGACGATGCTGCCCTGTTTCTCTATGGGTTCAACAGCCAGGACACCGGCTGGCAGCCAGATGCTACCAGCTCCAACGAATCTGCCCTGCCGGCGGGACTGGTCGAGGGTACCACCGCAGTGGCTCTGGACGAGATCGACAACGCCGTCTGGAACTGCAATGCCGCGTCGTTGGTCAACGCCGTGCTGGCCTCGGTGGGGGATCCGGCCAACTGGACGGGCAGTAACACAGAACGACAGGCCATGCCGGTCACTGAGCTGTGCGTTTCATTGCCTCTGGCGGTGACCTTGACAAGCTTCACAGCCAGCGCCCGCGCCGATCACGTCCTCGTCGCCTGGGAGACCCTCAGCGAGCTCAATAACGCCGGGTTCAACCTCTATCGCAGTGCAACGCCTGAGGCCCCGGAAACGCTACTGGCCACGGTACCCTCGCAGGCGCCGGGCGGCTCGCAAGGCGCCACTTATCAGTTTCAGGATTTCGACGTTATACCGGGTCAAACCTATTGGTACTGGCTGGAGAGCATCGCCGTCACCGGGGCGATGACCTTGCATGGCCCCGTCAGCGTGCTCTTTCAGGCGCCGGCTGCCGTGACACTGGGCGGATTCCAGGCGGACCAGTCGAACCCATCTCCTGGAACCCGCTGGTTGCCAGTCCTGATTGGCCTGATGCTGTTCTCCGCTGTTGGCTGGCCTGTCGCCGGTCGGGCCCTGGAGCGACGGTTGTAGTAGTCACCGCAGATGGCCGACGAACAGTGTTGGCCATCTGCTACCCGGAGGCCGGCGCGAACCGCGCCGGCCTCCGGCCCTTCGTCCATCCTATCAGGATTTCGCAGGCAGTGAGGAAACAGACTCACACGAGGGACATCCGTCATCACCGTCCCACCTCCGCCGTGCGCACGGTCGCTACCCAGCGGACAGTTTTGGCTGCAGGGTCCGTTACCTCAACAGTGAACGAGTCGCCGATCAATTTGATAGGAAGACATTCAGGCAAACGGGCACGTCTGCTTCGAAATATACCCTGCAGCCGTCAGATGATCGGCGCTCAAATTGGAATTGCTGCTGAAGCCCCCACCCATTTTACCAACGGGCACCGATTATGGTATCATGGGCTTGAAGAGGTGAATTATGCCTGATTGCCCTAATTGCGGAACCTGGAACCCCGACGATAAAAACGTCTGTTGGCGCTGCCAGACTGAGTTGCCCACGCCTAAGCAGGAGAAAAAGCGCACCACCAGACGGATTGCTGGATTGCCCCTATGGACCTGGGTTATCTTGGTCCTGTTCTTCATCCTGTTCGTGTCCGGTCAGTGCTTCATGCCGGCATTATTTGGCGGATAAGTCCCCGACCGCTGACCACCGACCGCCGTCCTCTGGCCGCCGTCTGCCGTCCGTCGTCCGCGGTCTTCTGACTACCGACCGCCGACCACCGACCGCGGACCGCCGCTTCCGTCCTCTGGCCGCCGTCTGCCGTCCGTCGTCTGCGGTCTTCTGGAAGCCGTCCGTCGTCTGCGGTCTTCTGGAAGCCGTCCGTCGTCTGCGGTCTTCTGGAAGCCGTCCGTCATCTGCCGTCTTCTGGCCGCGGTGAGCCCCAGGCAAGAAAAACCCATGGAAAAGAGCACGGATATCCAGGTCTTCTGGAAGACATTTCTGAACTCATTGCCCGCGGATCAGCGGCCTGCCGGCATGCCCGAGGCCTGGCATTTCGGCGACAACCCGGCGCTGGCAGATGAATTACTCGATCTGGTGATGGACGGTGTGAAAACGGCGACCTGCGGCAGTCTCTGGCAATATGAAGCGGAAGGGGAAAAGATCCCCGAACCGGGCGAACTGAGCATCATTCTCGACGGTGCAGGAACGCCCGCCTGTGTAGTCGAAACCACCGAAGTGGAGATCAAGCCCTACGAGCAGGTCGATGCTGGCTTTGCCTTTAACGAAGGCGAGGGGGACCGTTCGTTGGCCTATTGGCGAGCGGTTCACTGGCGCTTTTTCAGCCGCACCCTGCCAAAGATCGGACGCCAGCCCGTTGAAACAATGCCGTTGGTCTGCGAACGGTTTCGGGTCGTATTTCCCCGGCAATAGCGGGCCTTGGCAACCAACTTCCAGCAAGTTCAGAGCATTGCGCCAGATTTGGTTCATGCCCGGTCGAACCGTTCGACGTCGTTATCGGTGTTATCAGATGTCTATGACGTCCGCTGGTAGATCTGGGTACACTTGATTGAAGCATGATTGACGCCCCCGCCATTTCGCCCGCAATCCCGGAGGTCTCTGTTGCCCTCGGCCCGGTGGCGCCCTCGCGGCGCATCGAGTCGGTAGACATCCTGCGCGGCATTGCCATCCTGGGCATCTTCCTGGTCAATATGCTCTCCTACTCTGGTTTCCGGCAGCCCTTCGAGCAGATGACTCTCGTGGACAAGTCGGTCAATGTGCTGATCAAATTCCTTGCGCAGGCCAAGTTCTATCCACTCTTTTCCCTCCTGTTCGGTTGGGGCATGGCAGTTCAGATGGAACGGGCTGCGGCCAGGGGAATGCCGTTCGTACCATTCTATCTGCGGCGTATGATCTCACTGCTGCTGATCGGCCTGGTGCACGCCATCCTGATCTGGCACGGCGATATCCTGGTGACCTATGCCTTGCTCGGAATCCCCCTGCTGCTCTTCCGCAAGGCACCCGATCGGGTCATCCTGCTTGCAGTGATCATCTGCATGCTGGTGCCGGTTCTCATCAGTACACCGGGGCCTGGCGGGGAATTTCGTACCGCCTACACCGAGGCGGCAGCGCCCCTGCGGGAGGAGATGATCGCAGGTAAACGATTGAATGTCTTCAGCACCGGGAGCTATCCCGAGGCGGTCCTCCAGCGGAGCAAGCAAGTGCGCTTCAGCTATGCCATGTCGCTTTACTGGGCCACCCATGTGTTTGGCATGATGCTGGTGGGACTCTGGGTGGGTCGTAAGGGAATCCTGCAGGATATACCGCGCTACCGGCCCGCGCTGAAAAAGGTGATGTGGGGAAGTCTCGCCGTCGGGATCGTGCTAAATATATTCTGGGTGTGGGCGACAGTCAATCCCGACCTGGTGTCCGGCGACCTGCATGATCTGGCAACCCGCGGCGTGCGAACCATTGGCGGTCCGGCGCTTACCCTCTTCTACCTGACTGCCGTGGTGTTGATCGCCGACCGGGCGGCATGGAACGAGCAGTTGTCCGGTCTGGCCGCGGCCGGGCGAATGACCCTGACCAACTACCTGCTTCAGTCGGTCATCTGCACCTTGATCTTCTACGGCTACGGCCTGGGCGCCTTCGGTGACATGGGGCCGTTTCTGACCCTGCTGCTGACCTTGCTGATCTTCCGGTTTCAGATCGCCTTCAGTGTCTGGTGGCTGCACCGCTACCGTTTCGGGCCTGCCGAGTGGCTTTGGCGCAGCATGAGTTACGGGAAACTTCAGCCGATGCAGGCCTGATTTGCGGCTAGAGTTCCTCCGTTAATAATCCCCGGCGTGCAGCCACAGCGATGGCCGCGGCGCGCGAATCTACTCCCAGCCGGTTGAAGATACTGGTGACATGGGCCTTCACGGTGCGCTCGGTGATTCCCAGACTCCGTGCGATTTCCTTGTTGCGTTCTCCCCTGGCGATCTCCTGGAGCACCTGCAATTCGCGGTCAGTGAGGGTTGTCGCGCCGCGCGTCGTTGAGACAGGTGCAGCCACCGGCTGGGTGTGGGTCAGCAATCTTTCGACGATATCCTGTGTGAGCAGCGTTTCGCCGCGGGAGGCGGCCCGGATGGCACCGATCAGGGTTTCACGGGTGGTGTCCTTGAGCAGATAACCTCGTGCGCCTGCCCTCAACCCGCTCAGGATCAGATCATCCTCGTCGAAAGTTGTCAAGATGAGCACCGCGATGTGGGGATGTTCAGCCTGAAGTTGCTCGATGGCTGTCAGTCCATCCATGCCGGGCATTCTCAAATCCATCAGAATCACGTCAGGGCTTTTGGCGGCAGCCAGGCGAAGGGCTTCGGAGCCATCGCTGGCTTCGCCAACAATTTCGATGCCCTCTGCCGTCTCCAGAATGAGACGTAACCCCTCCCTCACTATCAGGTGGTCGTCGGTAATCAGAACGTTGATGTTTTGGCCGGTTTCCGCCATGGCTACTCTTTCGAAAGTCGACTTTCAGGTTGCCAGAGGCACTTGCAGGCGCAGGGTCGTTCCTTCACCCGGTTGACTTTCCACCTGCAGCGTGCCGGCCGCCAGGCGAGCGCGCTCCCGTGCCCCGATCAGGCCGTAGTGCCCGGCGCGCCCGGCCGATGGGTCGGTATCAAAGCCGATTCCATCGTCCCGAACCACTATCTGCAAATTGCCGTCATCATCGGTGGCCGTCAGCCAGACCTCGTTGGCCTGAGCGTGCTGGGCCACATTGGCCAACGCCTCACCGACAATCCTGCACGCGTGTTCGCAGCTTTCCTCTGATATCTGGCCAGCCAGCCTGATGTCTAAGTGGCAGGGGATGCCAGTTGCCTGGCTGAAACGAATTGCTTCCTGTTCGATGGCTTCGGCCAGATCCTCGGAGGTAGCCGATTCTTCGCGTAGATCGGAAATCACCCGTCGAGCGTCCGCCAGTGTGCTGCGCGCCCGCCCCATGGCCTGGTCCAGGATTTCCTCCGCTCGTTGATTCCCGCCACTGGCCAGGTGTGACTTTGCAGCTTCCAGCTGAAGGATTACGCCGGCCAGGCCCTGGGCCAGGGTGTCGTGCAATTCCCGGGCCATGCGCTGCCGCTCAGCAGTCAGGGTAAGGTTCTCCACCTCAACCGCGTACCGCGCAAGTTGTGCGTAAGCGAGTTCCAATTCCTTCAGAAGCGCCTGAGCTTCGGCGCGGGCTTCCGCCTGACGGGTATACAACTCGACATAAACAATGACAAACAAAGTCATGGGTGCAGCGAAGAGTGCCCACGATGGCAGTGAGTCCAGCCCCCTGATCAGCCAGGTCGAGTAGGAAGCAACGGCCAGGATGATCACGATCGTGACCGCTGCCAGCCGTTTATCCGTCAGCAGGCCGAGGGTTACGCCGACCAGAGCCAGGAAGAGGCCCATGGGCATGGCAGGATTTTGCGAAACGAGCACGATGCTGAAAGCCAGAGCGCCCTGAACCACCAGGTAGAGCAGTGCCCAGGGATTGTCTTCAGGCACCAGGGGAAGAAGCCAGTAGAGAGCACCGTGAACCAGCATCAGGATAAACAGAAGGAGGAGTCGCCACGGGGACCAGTCGGCGGGACGTGTCATCACGGTGAAAAGAAAAAGGCCGAGTATTACCAGGGAAACAATGATCAGGAAAGGCCGTGCTTCGACGGCCTCCTGCTGCCGTCGTCTGGAAAGGGCTTTCAGGCCTAACCAACGGGATTGGCTATCTGAGTACTCGGTCATGATGCTTCTATTTTACACGCCTTGCCGCCATTTGTCATTGTCCATTGGTACAGTGGACGAAAGTACAGGTCGTTCTCCGCCGGCAGGACGATGACAGCCGAGCTTTAAGCGGTTAAGATCAGGGCAATGATGGACGAGTTAAACCCGGCGACCTGCCGGCCGTTTGCCGAAAGCGCCGCTGGATAACGGAACGAGAGGAGAATGAAAGATGACAGAACCGATTATCTACGTCAGTGACCTGCGCAAGAGCTACGGCGAGGTAAAAGCGGTCGACGGCGTAAGTTTTCAGGTTTTTCCCGGCGAGATCTTTGGCCTGCTGGGACCCAACGGTGCGGGCAAGACGACCACCCTGGAGTCTCTGGAAGGGTTGCGGAAACCGGACTCCGGGACGATTCGCATTGCCGGGGTAGAGCCGGGAAGCGACACCCGAACCTTGCGCAATGTGATCGGTGTTCAACTGCAGTCGGCAGGGATGCCGGAAAGCATTACGCCAGACGAGGCGATGCGGTTGTTCTGTGCCTATCACGGCGTCGAGCCCCGGTACGATCTCCTGGAACGATTGGGCCTGGCCGGGAAGCGCAAGGCACAATTCCATCAACTGTCCACCGGTCAACAGCGGCGCCTGGCGTTGGCGCTGGCGGTGGCTCACCAGCCGCCTGTGCTCTTCCTGGATGAACCAACGGCCGGCCTGGATGTACCCTCGAGGATGGAGCTTCACAGCATGATTCAGGAGCTGAAGCAGAACGGGACCACCATCGTCCTGGCGACGCACGACATGGCCGAGGCCGAGGAGATGGCTGACCGGGTGGCGATCTTGCTGGAAGGCCGGATTGTTGCATCGGGCACGCCCATGGAAATCACTGCGACTGGTGCCGGTCTGACCAAGATATCGGTTCGCACCCGGGCTTCGGTGCTGATGGCCGGCCAGAATGGCATTCCGGCCGTCAGCCAAAGCCACATCGAAGAACCCTACAAGGTGTATTTCAGCACCGATGTGGCCAGCACGGTAGCATCGATAATCACCACCATTGAAGAAAAATCTGATGAGCTAATCGATCTGCGGGTCGAGCGCCCTTCGCTGGAAGATCGTTTCCTTGAACTTACCGCAAATGGACAAAGGAGATAATCATGACCGCCTTTTTCGCACATTTCGGCTTTGAATTCCGAACAGGCATACGTAACAAAACGCTGTTATTCCTTAACTATCTCTTTCCCCTGATGTTCTTCCTGTTGATGGGTTTCATCATGCCTGGCATCAATCCGACATTCCTGGAGGGCTTCATCGCGGCCATGGTGACCTTTGCCGTTCTGGCCGCCACGTTGCTCGGCCCTCCCGATTCATTGGTCAATGCGCGGGAGGCGGGTATCTTTCGCAGCTTCAAGATCAACGGCATTCCGGCCTCGTCCATCCTGGGCGTCCCGGCCCTCAGCAACCTGCTGCACCTTTCTGTTGTGGCAGCCTTCATCACCATTGTGTCGCCATTGCTTTTCGATGCCCAACTGCCGGAAAACTGGGTGGCATTTATCGGGACCTTTCTCCTGCTGGCCTTCGCATCTGGCGGACAGGGGGTGTTGATCGGCGTGATTGCTCCGAACTCCAGGATCACCGTGGTGCTGTCGCAGCTGATCTTTATCCCCTCCATGCTGCTGGGCGGTCTGATGATCCCGTACAGCATGCTGCCGGAGGCGGCCCAACGGGTCAGCAGGCTGTTTCCCGCGACCCATGCCATGAATCTGTTCCGTGGGCCTGCGATGGGCTTGCCGGCGGAATATAGCGCGACTCTGGCAGCAGCGGTGCTCCTGGCGGTCGGCCTGCTTGCCTTCGGTCTGGCGCTCTACCTCTACACCTGGGACGCGCGCAACAGCGAGCGCCGCGCGAGCCCTGCACTGGCAGTGTTGTCGCTGATCCCTCTCGTCATCAGTATGTTTCTGGTCTGACCAGGATGTAGGTTGCCGGGCAGAGCTGTCGTTAATCCCCGCCAGCGCGGGGAGGCCTTCGCATCTGGTATCATTGACCATTGATCATCGACAATTGACTGTTGGACATTATCCATTTGCTGCCAGCCTGACTCGACGGTATAATTGGCCTATTATCCGAGGGATCGTTTGTCCATCTGGAGGAAGCGTTTGAACGAGGAGACTCATCAACAGCAAACTGAAACGGCGTTGACGCGGATCGACGGGGGAACCAGCACGATCGAGGAGGTCGAACTGAATACGCTCCAGGCGTTGGCCCATGTTATTGTTGGTGGTATCGTCGAAGGCACTGACCTGATCGTCACGCGTCTTGAGGATCACGATTATCTGGCTTTGGACGACGGCGATGATGGGCCGTCCGAGTACGATTTGGTCAGGTATGCCGCGATCGGCCTGGCTGTCGAGACAGCCGAGGTTACCGGACAAATACTCAATGCGGCCGCCAGTGGCACTGCCCTGGTTGCCAAAGTCGCCGTATTGCCCCTCAAGCCGGTGGCGCGAGTCGGGAAGTTGTTTATGAGGCCGGTGCGGGCCGTCCTTCCCGTGCCCTCCGTGGAAGGGATCGTCAGGGAACTGATCGAGGTAGGTCGTCTGGAAGAGGCCATTAGCAGAAAACTGGTACACGATGTGGTCTTGGATCTGGTGGGTGATACCGTCGATCTGCTGGGGCAGAGTCCCGCTGTAGCGGCCCTGATCGATTCACAGGTTGATCGCTTGTTGCCGGAACTGGCCGATAATCCCGACATCCAGATGTTGATACAGGAGCAGGCAGGGCAATACCTGGATTACCTGACCGACAATCCGGAGGCTGTGGAGGAACTGATCCTGAGCCAGTTGCGCTCCCTATTGCCCGATCTGGTTCACAGCCCAGAGCTTCGGGACCTGATCCGCCAGCAGGCCGCCGATTACATGGCCTATCTCGACGGGGAGCCGGGAATTATTCAGGAACTCATTAGAACGCAGGGTGACGCCTACATCGAGTACCTGAATAAGAATCCCGATCAGGTACAGCAACTTGTGGCTGGACAGGGCGTCAGCCTTGCCTCCGATGTGATGGATGAGGTTCGGGAGCGAACGGTTACCGCCGATTCAGTCGCGGAGAGTGTGATTCGGTCGCTTTTGCGGCGCAAATCGCGGGAACAGCTGGACGAGCCACCGAGCGAGGCACAGATCCGGGCCGAGTATGCGCGACTTCCATCGGATTTCCTGTCCGAGGAGGATGATTGATGAGTTATACAGGGATGCTCGGCCAGTACGCTGGGTTTGTCACACGACTCGTTGCTTTCGTTATCGATGCTCTTATCGTCATCGCTTCCATTTCGATCATCAATGGGGCGCTGACATTGATGTTGGGATTTTTCGGTATTGACGTGGCCGGCTGCCTGGCAGATGCGACCCAGTTTGCCGGTCTCTCGCTACTGTGCTGGATCGTGAACCTGGTGATTGTCGGTGTGTCCCTTTTGTTCAGCCCTGTCTATTTTATCTTCTTCTGGACATTGGCCGGACAGACGCCGGGTAAGGCAATCATGGGAATCCGTGTCGTTCGCCTGGATGGCCAGAAGGTTTCGCTGTGGACAGCCTTGGTTCGCTATATTGGTTATTTCGTTTCGTTCTTTCTGGCGGGGATTGGCTTTCTGTGGGTGTTGATCGACGACCGCCGGCAGGGCTTTCACGATAAACTCGCCAAGACCAGCGTGCTTTACGCCTGGGACGCGGAACAGAATGAGTTGTTGGTTGCCAGGGTCGAGGGACGTTTGCGGGGCGGTGATGCAAGCGCTTCGCTGGAAGCGATGTGGACCAATGATTTCGAAATCGGCAAGAAATACGATCTGCTCATGGTATTGGCCGATAATTTTCGTAAGGTGCGTTCCAGCTTCAACGCTCTGCAACGCGCAATGAACGAGGGTTCCTTCACGGTCAACAAGGGAGGCCTCTACGTCAAAGACCTGCAAGGGGAATTGGTGCCTCTTGCCGGAAGAGACCTGGCCATCGAAGATACTTATCTGGCTGTCCTCGACCAGGGCAAACATTGGGGTATACCCCCTGACATTCAGCAGGAAATAGAAAGCGAAGTGCCGCCCAGCGGTTTTGTGATGGTGATCATTCTGGAACGGCCCTCGGCAGATATTGCATACCAGATATTGGAGAGCCAGCGTGTCTCAGTCTCACGTTATCCTCTCGATCTTAACGCGCTGATAGCGATCGAGGATTCACAGTCTGCTGTACCCTGGGAACAACCGCCCCAGGTTTTCACCTCTGGCGTCCCAGGTTAACAGCAACCATCCCACCTGGTTTGGGGGCAACATGGCATCGATGGCAGCTCCCTCTCCCGGCGCTTTGATGCGCCGATTCTTGGCGGTGCTGCTCTTGATTCTCCTGGGGCAGGCACTGCTGGGCACGCGCCCGGTTTCTGCTTCACCACAACCCCCGCAGGCATCAGGCACCAATGACCCTATTTCTATTCCCAACCAACCGGTAGAATTCGAGCATATCTCGTTGGACGAGGGGCTAAGCAGCAGCACCGTGACGGCGGTGCTGGAAGATAGCCGGGGTTTCATGTGGTTCGGAACTGCCAGGGGCCTGAATCAGTATGATGGCTACCAGTTCAAGACCTTTGTGCATGATCCTGACGACCCGGGCAGCATCGGTGCAGACGACGTATTGTCGATTGTTGAAGATCTGGAGGGGGTTCTGTGGATCGGTACCTCCGCCGGCCTTGATCGATTCGATCGTGACGAAGGGCGGTTCACACGCTTCACACTGCCCGACGACGATGGTGATCAAGTGCCGACTCCTGTCAATGCCCTGTTCGAGGATCGGGCCGGGTTCCTGTGGGTTGGTGCGGGAAATGGTCTCTTTCACTTCGATCGCGAGACGGGCAATTTTCACTCTCATCAGCGCAGCCCGAATAACCCAGGGGGATTGGGGGACTCGCCCGTCTATGCCATTTTCGAAGACAATTCCGGGGTCCTCTGGATCGGCGCACGGCGAGGCCTTTATGCCTGGCCACCGGAAGCTGAGCGCTTCAAATATCACCGGCCAAACCTGGAAGCGCCGCGTTGGGAACACAATGTTGTTCAATCCATCGCCGAAGACCAGGAAGGCATGCTCTGGATCGGCACCGGCGGCGGCGGCTTTTTCCGCTTTGACCCAACCACCTATCAATTTTCCCAGCACCTGCTCAATCCTCGGGATGTGGAAGGTTTAACCTACAATAACGTTGCAGAAACCTATGTGGACAGCCAGGGTGTCCTGTGGATTGGCTCTGTGGGGGGTGGTCTCTACCAACTGGACCCGCATTCGGGCGAACTCATCGCTCATCGGTCAGATCCGGGCACGGAAGAAAGCCTGAGCTCCAACTACATTCTGAGTCTCGCCGAGAGCCAACCGGGCGTGCTCTGGGTAGGTACCTGGGGCGGGGGCGTGAACAAATATGATCGCCTCAAACGGAAGTTTTTGCACATACGCCACGATCCTGCCGTCGCTGACGGTCTCAGTCCGAATCCGGTTATTGCCCTGCTGGAGGACAGCCGGGGCTTGTTGTGGATTGGCACCGAGGGGGGAGGGATGAGTGTTCACGACCTGGAGACGGGGATGTGGCGCACCTACCGGCACGATCGCGATGATCCAACCAGCCTCAATAGCGACTACGTCACCTCTTTTCTGGAGGATCGCGCCGGCAATATCTGGGTGGGCACCTGGGAGGGAGGGCTTTGCCGCTTCGATGTCGAGACTGAACAATGTACCACCTTCCGGCCCGATCCTCTTGATCCCACGAGCCTGGGCAGCGACATCACCAGGCTGCTGTTCCAGGATGAAAACGGAACGCTTTGGATTGCCGCTTTTGGCGCTGGGCTTGATCGCCTGGAGCAACCGGAAATGGCATCGCCCGACGCCGAGTTCTTTCACTATTGGACCGTTCCCAATGTGCCCAACCGGCTGAGTGGCAATCGGATCATTCAGTTGACAGAGGATGCTGGCGGGATATTCTGGCTTGCTACCATGGATGGTGGGCTCAACCGTTTCGATCGCGGGACGGGAGAGTTCACAAACTACCGGGAGGATCCCGGTCAACCGGGCAGTCTGAGCAGCGATGCCACGCTGGCGGTGACCATCGATTCAAGCGGTGATACGTGGGTAGGTACTGACGCCGGATTAAACCGTTTTGATCCCGACACCGGCACGTTTGAGGTCTTCACTCAGAAGGATGGTCTGCCCGATGATTCCATCATGGGAATCCTGGAGGATGACGCTGGCTATCTCTGGTTGAGCACCCAGAGAGGATTGGCCAGGTTCAATCCCCGTACCGGCGCTTCGAGAAACTTCACGCAGAACGACGGGTTGCAGGGCTACGAGTTCAACCTTGGGTACGCCAAGAGTGAGAGCGGTCCACTCTATTTTGGCGGGATCGACGGTCTGAATGTTGTATATCCCGGGCATATTCCGGCCAATCCCTACGTGCCGCCGGTCGTTTTGACTTCACTGAAGCAGAATGGCAGCGATATATCGGAAGGCAAGGCTTCGGACGGTCTGGAGAAAATCACGTTACGCTGGCCCAGCAATGATCTGGAGTTTGAGTATGCGGCATTGAATTTCAGCCAACCGGAGCGCAACCAGTATGCCTACTTCCTGGATGGTTTCGATTCCGATTGGAACTACGTCGGCGACCGGCGCTTTGGCCGCTACACGAATCTGCCGGGCGGCGACTACCTGTTGCGGGTGAAGGCCAGCAACAGCGATGGCGTTTGGAACGATGAGGGAGCTTCATTGGCTATTAGCGTTGTGCCACCCTTCTGGCAGACGCGCTGGTTCCAGGGATTGGCACTTGGATTGCTGGTCGCATCAGCGTTCCTGGCATACCGGTTGCGGGTTCGCAGCATCGAAGACCGCAGCCATGAATTGGAATCGGAGGTCGCCTTCCGCACCTACGAAATTCAGGAACGAAATCAGGAGCTGGACGCTCTCTACCGGGCTGACGAGGAACTGTACAGCCATCTGCAACTGGACGACGTTCTCCAGTCATTGGTCAATATTGCGGTAGACTCCCTCCAGGCCGATAAGAGCGTCGTGCTTGGTTGGGGTGAGAGCAGAGAAAAACTGGTGGCGCGTGTCGAGCGGGGTTTCTCCCCAGAAGTTGTCGGACAACTGGTCTTTGAGCCGGGCAAGGGGGTCGCCGGTCACGTGGCGAGGACAGGGGAGGCTGTCGCAGTTCGCGATGCAACCAACAATGAGTGGCTGGCAGGGGAAAGCCCTGAAACGGTTGCAATCGTCCTGGCGGAAGGTATCCGCTCCTTCATGCATCTGCCGATCACTGTGAACAACGAGGTCTTTGGCGTATTCAACGTCAGCTATACTAAGCTGCACGCCTTCGGCGAAAACGAAAAGCGTACCTTTTCGGCCCTTGCCCAACGGGCTGCCCAGGCGATCGAGAACGCCAGGATGTTCGACGCGGAGCAGCGCCGGGCTGAGCAGTTCCAGGTCATCAGCGAAGTTGGCAGCCAGATCACCGCCATAATGTCGGTCGAGGAAATCCTGCAACGAACCGCTCGTTTGATCGAGGATACCTTCGGGTATTATCATGTGGGCATCGGGCTGGTCGAGGGAGACCAGGTCATCTATCGCTACGGCGCCGGCGATCTCTGGGACGACGCCGGGTTTGACTTTGAACCAGCTCAATTGAAGGTGGGCAGTGAGGGGGTAACCGGCTGGGTCGCGGCAACAGGCAAGCCGCTCTCTGTGCCTGATGTGCGAGAGGAACCGCGCTATGTGTTGATGCAGGGCAGCGAAACCCGCTCGGAACTGACCGTACCGATGATCGTCAAAGGAAAGGTGATCGGTGTGCTCGACGTGCAGAGTCGCTGCTTGAATGCCTTTGATGATATAGATCTGACGGTGCTTCAGGCATTGGCCCATCAGGCGGGCGCCGCGATTGAGAATACCCAGCTCTACGAGCAGGCGCAGAAGGCGGCTGTGGTTGAAGAGAGGAGCCGCCTGGCTCGCGACCTGCACGATGCAGTGACGCAGTCTCTCTTCTCTGCAACCTTGCTTTCTGAGGTGCTGCCGACTACCTGGGAGAGTGACCGGCAGGAAGGGGAAACCTTGCTTCGGGAACTGAGCCAGCTCAACCGGGGCGCGCTGGCAGAGATGCGAACACTGCTGCTTGAGCTTCGCCCAGCGGTTCTGGCCGATGCCGATCTGGCCGACCTCATGAACCAACTTGCCGACGCCGTCACGGGGCGAACCGGGATGCCAGTCGATGTTCAGGCTGACAAGGACTGCAGGCTGGAGCATGATGTGCATATAGCGCTCTACCGAATCGCTCAGGAGGCACTCAACAATGTGGTCAAACACTCCAGAGCAGGTCATGTCACGGTTCAACTGAAATGCATGACCGGATCGGGCAACGGCCAGGGCGATGAACAATTTTGCCGGATCAAGTTGCAGATTAGCGACGATGGGATTGGCTTCGATCCGGAGGCGATCCCGCAGGGCCGGCTGGGCCTGGGTATCATTCAGGAACGGGCTGAGGCGATCGGTGCGGACCTGAGCATCGAAACTGCGCCCGGGGAGGGGTCCCGTGTCACCGTGACATGGCGAGGGTCACCCACTGAGGGGGATTCTGGTTCTTCGCCCGATGGTGCGCTGGCAGGCACAACAGTCCCGGAAGATTACGGAGATGTCAACAATGGACAAGGCTGAAACGATTAAAGTGATGCTGGTCGACGATCATGATATGGTGCGCCGTGGGCTGGCAGCCTTTTTGCGGGCCAAGCCTGACCTGGAATTGGTTGGTGAAGCCCGAAATGGCGAGGAGGCATTGCTTGTTTGCCAGCGGTCCAGGCCGGATGTGATCCTGATGGATCTGGTCATGCCTCGCATGACCGGCGCCGAGGCGACACGACTGATCCGTGACGACTGCCCCGAGGTGCAAGTGATCGCGCTGACCAGTTTCGAGGACAAGGATCTGGTGCGGGATGCCCTTCAGGCTGGAGCAATCGGTTATCTGCTGAAAAACGTCTCGGTGGACGATCTGGCGGCAGCCATTCGCAGTGCCCATGCCGGGCGTTCAACCCTGGCACCGGAAGCCATTCAGGCGCTGGTGCTGGTCCAGGATGAACTCCAGATTGGCCAGGATCTGACCGGGAGGGAACGAGAGGTGCTGGCTCTTCTGGTGACGGGCAAGAGCAACCCCGAGATCGCAGAATGTCTGGTAATCAGCCGAGCCACCGCCAAGGCCCACGTAAGCAATATTCTCTCCAAGCTGGAGGTGTCGAACCGGGCGGAAGCGGTGGCGGTTGCCATGGAGCACAAACTGGTCCGTTGAGAAGAACCTACAATTAGCCACCTGGCTAGTAACCAGATGCGCCACCCAGCCGATGTGCAGGGTGGCGTTTTGTGTTAGACTTGGAAATGAATATCCCAAAAAGCCAGGAGGAGGGCTGCCGCAAGACATTCAGTGAGTGCCGGCCAGAAGTCGTTTATCCCAATTACCTGGTTGAAGGTTTGAACTCAGCATGCCGGCCAGTGCTGAGAAAAAATTGAGGAGGGCAATCTCCAGAGAGACAAGCTTCAGAGTAGCAGTAAGGGAGGTATTTCGATGTTAGGAAAGCGATCTGTTGTGTTGACCGTCGGGTTGATCCTGGCTTTGCTAATCGTACCAGCCACTGTGGTGGCAACCGGTGAAGGCACCGGTGCCGATGATGCTTTCGCGCCAGAGGGAACCTGGATGGATCTTGATGCCGGTGAGTTGCACTGGTATGCGTTCGACTACGACGGCGAAGAAGGTGCAATTGCCGTCTCGATGGATGCCAAACCAGACGATGGGGTACTGTTCAAGGTGGTCACACCGCACTCCCTGTCGGAATGGATGAAAGGTGAGGACCTTTCGCAATGCGGTTGTGGCACTGCCAATGACTACGAATCTGGCGACCTCTTCTGGACCGGCAGTTTCAAGACTCCGGGCCGGTACTATGTCGTGGTGGAGCATACTGGCAATCACGATGGGCCCGGGTACTATGCGCTCAGCGTGAGCGGCAAGGGTGTCAGTTTTGAGAAGGAAGTGGCCGAGCAAGCCGCACCGGTGGCTGCACCGGCGGCTGCGAAGATGGTCGAGGTGCGGGATGTTGAGGCGCCGAGCGATTGGATGTGCATGGATGCCGGCGCTGAGCATTGGGTCGAGTTTCGATATGATGGCGATGACTCGGTCGTGAAGGTGCTGCTGGATTCGGCTCCCGACGACGCTGCAACATTCAGTGTCTGGACGCCGGAGCAGGTGCGCCTCTACGCGCTTGGAGAGGATGTCGACCCCATCGGCCGTGGTGCCGCTAACGACTATGAAGAGGGCGACCAGTTCTGGACGGGCAGCTTCAATAGTCCAGGCATCTACTACATCCGGGTGGAGCAGTGTGATCGGATGTCTGGCGACTGCAAGCTGCAGATCGAAGGTAAGGGCGTGAGTTTCTAAACCGCCAACTGCTGTGTCGCCCGACGCGGTGGCGTTAATGGCTGGCCATTGCGCCGCCGCAGGGCAAAAGTAAAACCGATGGCAAGTCGCTGGTTTTTTCCAAACACTTGCCGTTGGTGGCACGGGCTGGGAGAGGCCGGCTTGGTCCCCGCCCGTGCTCTTTTTGTCCAAAAATACTAGCCACCTGGCCAAGTCAGGAATTCCCCACCAGCCCGATGACACCGGCTGTCTCCCCATGTATACTGAACGTAAATTGAGATTTCATCGGTGAGCAGTGCCGAATGAGAATTCTTTTGGCGGACGATGAACGGCGAACAAGACTCAACCGTCGGAACGACTTTTCGAAGTAGTCGCCGAAATGGGTTCATTGAAGAACAGTGGAAGCACGAATTCTCTCAGAGCGAGGTATGGAACATGAACAACGAAAACCCACGACAGGACTTAGGCTGACGGAAATCTTCTTTCGACAAAACTCATGTTCAAGCAGGTGGAGGTGCGGAAACGTGTTATTCCCAACAACTGGTACCCATGAATTGGTAAGACAGGAACGATTGAAGGACTGCCTGCGCAAGGCGGACATGGATTGTATCTGCAAGGCGGCCGGCATCGACCAGCGTGGCTGGGCAGGCCGACAATTCTGCCGCGTCGCGGTAGCCATTGGCACCATACTGGTGGCAGCGGGGCAGCGATTGAAGGGCGCCGGCGCGGCGCAACAACCAGGTTCTTCTTCTCTGCAACAGGCGCGCTAGGGTAACCACAACAATGCGCGTTTGAGTGTTTCTCCTTCAGTGGCGGTGAGGGACGCAGGGCATGGCGTCCCTCACTGCCGGAGAGGCAGCATCAGAGGGTGATTGTCAGGTTGACGGGTGCTGCGGGTCCTGATCCAAGCGTTAAGACCTGATATGATGAAAGTGATCTCGCGTATGGTGAATGAAGTGTTGAACTGGAGAATTCCAGGAACCATAGTCATCGTTTCGGTTGTAATAATTTGGATACTCATTGCCATCGCGGTGGTGACGGGCGCTGGTTTCCTGGTTATGAGCGCTTCTGACCGCACCGTTCAGGGTTGGTCCAACTCAATTGCTACGATGAAACGGGAAACTGTCAAACAGGATGTCGAGTACCGTGAACCGGCAAGCCTGGAACTGGATACCTTCGCGGGCCAGGTTTTGGTAGAGGTTGCCGATATCGATACGATACAGATCATCGCCACGAAGGTGGCTGCAAAGCAGGAAGACCTGGAGAAAATCGATATCAAGATCGTGCCACGGGATGGTCGTGTCCTGATTGAAACGGTACGTCCAGCGGGCTTGCGTGATGTCGGTGTAGACTTCGTCATTACGACACCACCCGGTGTTGATCTGAACCTTCGGACGGGATCTGGTAGTGTGACGGCCAACGGGCGGCATGGCGACGTGTGGGTTCGTAGTGACTCGGGAGCAGTAACTGTTGGAGGGTCACAGGGTGATGTGGTGGCGGAATCAAGCTCTGGTGCGGTAATGGTGAGCGGCAGCAGAGGCGACGTTCAGGCAACAAGTGGTTCGGGACACATCCGACTCCAACGGCTAAGCGGCAGCATCAATGCCCACACGGAATCGGGCCGTGTGGAAGCGACCGGTGTCAGTGGCCAGGTTAGATTGAGCAGCAGCAGCGGCAATATCGACTATCGTGGAGACCCCATGGGCGATTGCCGCTTTGAGACAGGCAGCGGGTCGGTCCGGTTGGCGTTACCTGCCGCTTTGAACGCGATGGTCGATGTGCAAACCGGCAGCGGCAAGGTCGAAATGGGCTACGACATCACCGGACAGCGAGGTCATCAGTCGGTGAAGGGCACCATCGGCAGTGGAAAAGCGGCTCGCATCTATGTCCGAACCCCTTCGGGAAATATCACTCTGGAGAAACAGTAGAAAGTTGTTCCCCTGGCGGCGCTCGACAACGCTACCACGGCAGAAACCAATTGTCTTGATTCCCTGGAAAGGAGTGTTTTCGTGCTCGACCATGTCGCTTCGACAGATCTGAAATCAAATGCCTACATGTTTGATCATCGGGATGGACTGCTGGACAGCTATCTTGGGCTCATGTTGCTGGCCGCTGGGCTGCTGATGCAGGCCAACCTGATCTTCCTGGTCGGAATCGTTCCGGCCAGCATGCTGCCCGCCTACCAATCGGCAAAACGGTCTGTCACAGCCCCGAGGCAGGAGCAACTGAACACAGGGCCCGATCGAAGTCGAAGGTCCCGAAACTTGATGTTGATCGTCCTGGCAGTTGGTTTCACAGCCCTGGGACTGGCTATTCTGATCACCGGCGGGGTTGGCGCCGGTGAGATACCGGCCTGGCTGACAACCGGGCTGCGCACCTACGGGATGCTTGCGGCCGCTCTGGCGTTTGCCACCGGGTTCAGTCTGGTGGCCCATTTCGGCAGCTTGCCACGCTATGTTTCTTTTGCCGTTCTTGCCCTGGCCATCTTCGGTTTGGGGCAAGGGATCGGGTTCGGCTTTCCCACCGGCCTGATGATTCTCGGTGGCGTAATGGTCTTGGGCGGCTTGTTGACGCTGGTGCGCTTCGTCCGCACCTATCCAGTTGAGGCTACAAAGTAGCAGCGAGGAAGAGAAATTATGAAAAGGTTTTGGCCATTACTGCTGATTCTGCCCATGGTTGTGCTGGTCAGTTGTACCAGTCCGATCATACTGACCGAAATGAAGCCTGAAGCGGAATCGACCCTTGAAACTGTTGCTTATGAGCCATTCTTCGAGCAGGCACCATGCCTCTTCTCCTTGCCTCCCGACGAGCTTGAAGGTGAGACGGTGATCTGCGGTTATGTGACGGTGCCGGAGCAGCGCAGTCGCCCGGAAGATTCCACCGTTCAACTGGCGGTCGCCATCTTCAAGAGCAGCAGCGACAATCCGGAGCCTGATCCCCTGGTGCTTCTGCACGGTGGTCCGGGCGAAAAGACCATACGCAGTGCGGCCAACGTCTTGATCCTCCTGGGCGAGTTCCGAGAGAACCGGGACGTCGTGGTCTTCGACCAACGCGGGGTGGGCGAATCCAGGCCCGCTCTGGAGTGTCCCGAGTTTATCGAAGGGCTCTACGACAACCTGGACGAATTGGATCCTGAGACCGGGCTGCGAACGATCTACGACTCCTTTTTGGCTTGCCGGGATCGGATGGTAGCCGAAGGAGTCAACCTGGCTGCTTATAACACCACCGAGAATGCTGCCGACGTGGAGGATATCCGCAAGGCGTTGGGTTATGAAGAGATCAATCTCTACGGTGGATCGTACGGGTCCCTGCTGGCTCAGGCTGTGTTGCGGGATCACCCCGACCACATTCGCAGCGTCGTCATCGGTGCCGCACTGCCCACCGAAAGAAGCTTTTTTGTTCATGTGCCCACGACAGCTGTCAACGCCACACTTCGCCTTCTGGAGCAGTGTGAGACCGACGATGCTTGTAATGCCGCCTATCCCGATCTGAAACAGGTTCTGTTCGACACTGTTGAGCAGCTTAACGCCGAACCGGTCAAGGTCGCCTTGACTGACCCCTCGGACGGTAGCGTGCATGATGCATGGCTGACCGGGGATGGCGTTTTTGGAAACCTGGTGACCTTCCTGTATGTGACGGACATCATTCCGGCGCTGCCTCAGGCTATCTACGATGTTGCCGGCGGCGACTATGAATTGATGAACCGTCTCTCCAGTAAAAAGATGCTGCTCTTTGACATGCTCAGCCGCGGCGTCATGTTTTCGACTATGTGCGCCGAGGATCTGATTGGCGTCACGCCAGAGCAATATCTGGCGATCAGGGCGCAGATGCCCGGGCCGCTGGCAGGTATGGCTGATCCAGAGGATATCGTCGAGTATAGCTTTTTCGGGATATGCGAAGCGTGGCCGGTGCCGGAGGCTGATCCGAGCGTCAAGTTGCCGGTGGCCAGCCATGTTCCTGTACTGATCCTGGAAGGGGCGCTGGACCCGGTCACGCCCTTGGAATACGCGCAGGAGGTGGCTGAACACCTGAAAAACAACTACGTCTACGAGTTTCCGGGAATCGGACACAATGTGATTGTTGCCAGCCGCTGCGCACGCCAGCTTTCTCTCGATTTTATGAACGATCCGTCGGCGGAGCCGGACGCGAGTTGTATCGACGAAATGCCGGGGGTTGTGTTTGACCTTCCGAGGGACGGGTCGGAGCCGCTGAACCTGACACCATTTAAGGAAGATGGCTTTCAGGGTGTCGCACCCGGTGATTGGGAAAAGGTGGGGCCTGGTGCTTATCTCCGGCGGGACTCATCGTTGGATCCGACCGCACTTGTGTATGACCAGCTGGACATGACCCTGGTGGATTTCGAGCAGTTGATCCGCGCCCGACTTCAGCTGGATAGCCCGATCGAGCAGGTAGCCAAACTGGAAGCCAACGGCGTCAATTGGTCGCTCTACGTGGAAGAAGTGAGCGGCGTTGGGATCGACATTGCCGCCATGGAGAACGACGACGGCAAAACCCGATTCGTGCTGTTGCAGTCTCGGCCGGAGGAGAGGGAAACCTTGTACGAGACCCTGTTCGTGCCAGCCATCGAAGCTTTCATGCCCCAGGCTTCAGTTCCTGAACAGAGCCTGCCATCTCCGGCTAAACCTGATTTGACTGTTGAGGAACAGAAGGGCACCACTTACGCGGATCCAAGTGGTCTGTTCAGTGTGCCCGTGCCGACCAACTGGACGATTGAGCAGAGGGAAACCCATACCGTTCTGGCAAGCCCCGATGGCGAGCTGGAGGTATATGTATTGAGCGTCCCTGCCCAGGACTTGGAGCAAGGCATTGCTGATGGCTGGGCCCTGATCGATCCTGGTTTTGACCTTGCTGTGGATGAGTTGATCGAGGAGCCTGTCGCCAATGGCGCAGAACGAGCGATTACGTTGATTTACGATACAGAGGATGACGAGCTGATCGTAGCCGGCGGCGGCTGGCTGCATGAGGGTGTGGCCTATCTTGAGATGTTCACTGCCAGCCTGGAGGGGTTACAGAAACGAGCCTCCCAGTTGGCGACCATCAGCACCGGGTACGACATAACTGCCCTGGAACCGACCGATCTGAGCGAAGTTGAGCTCCATGCCCTGGATGATAGCCTGATCGAGACGTTGGAAACCGACATTGAACGATACATGGAGCGACTGGATACACCCGGTGCTGCGGTCGCCATAGTCGAGAACGGCGAGGTGATTTACGCCAACGGCTTTGGCGTTCGCGATATGGTCACGGAAGAGCCCATGACGGCCGCGACGCAGATGATGATTGGGTCGACGACGAAATCGATGACGACGATGCTGATGGCCCAACTGGTGGATGAAGGTGTTTTCGATTGGGCCACACCTGTAACGGAGATTCTTCCGACTTTCCGTGTAGCCGATCCCGGGATCACTGATGAGATTACCATGCGCAACATGGTATGTGCCTGTTCAGGCGTGCCACGGCGTGATCTGGAGTGGATATTCAACGCCGATCATCTCACAGCCGAAGATATTGTCGAATCGCTGGCAGACTTCGAGTTTTTCACCGAATTCGGCGAAGCATTTCAATACAGCAATCAGATGGTTGCCGCGGCCGGCTATCTGGCTGCACTGGCTTCGGGCACGCCGTATGGTGATCTTCAGGATGGTTACATCGAGCTGATGGAGGCACGCGTTTTCGATGCAATCGATATGCCCGACACGACCTTTTCGTTTGACGAGGTGGCAGCAGGGAGGGATTACGCAACGCCTTACGGAAAAACTATCCTGGGAAAACTCATAGAATTGCCCCTGGATGCCGAGGAAATCCTGATACCAGTCGCCCCGGCCGGCGCAGCCTGGTCGAATGTCCTGGATATGGCACGTTACGCAGCCACCGAACTGAGCCAGGGGGTAACTCCCGATGGCAGCGCCGTGGTTTCGGCTGAAAACCTGGCGGTCACCTGGACGCCGCAAGTGGACATAACGTCCGATCTGAGCTACGGGCTGGGTTGGTTGATCGAGGACTGGAAGGGTATTCCGGTGATCAGCCATGCGGGCAACACCTTTGGCTACAGCTCGGAACTGGCCTTCCTTCCAGAGCATGGGATAGGAATCAGCATTCTGACCAATGAGCAGAACTCGCTGTTGAATTCGGCGATCCGCTACCGCCTGTTGGAGCTCTTGTTCGGCCAGGAGGGCGACGACGAACATCTGGACTTCTACATCGATATGATCAACAAGGGGCGAAGCGATCTGATGCATAGCCTGTTACCTGAGATTGATACGGGCAGGATTGAACCTTACCTGGGTGTCTACTGGAACAACGAACTGGGCGAGGCTGAGTTGCGCTGGCAGGATGATGACCTGATTATGGATGTCGGCGAGGTTCAGATGACCGTGCGCGCTCGCCGGGATGAGGACGGAGAGGTGAGCTATCTGACAACAACTCCCCCGGCAGCAGGAATGCCACTGGAATTAAAGATGGATAACGACGGCAACCCTTTCCTTCAGTATGGTCTCGGCGTCGTCGAGTATATCTTCGAACGGCATTAGATTCTTGCGCACTGGGCAAGACAATTAGCCATGAACCTGACAAGGATGTACCGCAGACCCGAATGAACCGCAGACCTGTGCTGAGCGTAGCCGAAGTATGACGCAGATGAATGCAGACGTATCTGAGCGAAGTCGAAGGGTGATCGCAGATCAATCAAGAAAAGATCAGCGATGATCTGCGCCGGAGGTCTGCGTAAATCAGCGTTCCTCTGGCTTGTCCAGGTTAGGAGGAAAACCATGAAGCAGTTGAATGAACGAGAGATTCACCAGCATGTGCGCATCCTTGGATGGCTCTACATGATCAGCAGTGCATTTCTGGTGCTGTTTGGCATCGCTGCCCTGATGTTCATGGCCGGAATCGGCGCGGCATCCGGTGATCCGGAAGCTTTCCGCATTCTGTCGGTTGTTGGCCTGGTAGCTGGTGCATTGATGATCGTACTTGGGATGCCGGGAATCGTCGCTGGTTACGGTTTGCTTCGCCGCAAAGCCTGGGCCCGCATTCTGGCAATGATCGTTGGTTTCCTGAGCCTGGCCAATTTTCCGGTAGGCTCCGCCATCGGCCTCTACACCTTTTTTGTGCTGATGCAGGAGTCGGCCACCGACTACTTCGCGACGCCGGATCTGAAACCCATGGTGCCATCAACCCCGGCAACCGTCTGAAAGGGGAATAAGGGCCAAGGAAACAGGGAAACAAGGAAACAAGGAAACAAGGGCGGCTAACTTGTCTACTTATTTACTTGTCTACTTGTCTACTTATTTACTTGTCTACTTATTTACTTGTCTACTTATTTACTTGTCTACTTGTCTACTTGTCACCTTCCTATCACAAGCACGAAAGGGACAGATCATGACCAGCAGTGTTCA
>JAYELL010000080.1 GCA_034717495.1 Chloroflexota bacterium
AAGCGGTGCGGGAGCTAGGCGTACCGTGAGGTAAGGACACGGAGAGGGGGGGACGCGGGGACACGGGGAGGGGGATGGGGGACGCGGGGAGGGTTTGGACCACGAAGGCGCGAAGGGAGCGAAGGACACGGAGAGGGGGGGACGCGGGGAGGGGGGAGAGGGGATGCGGGGAGTTGCCTTGCCATAACGGCTTCGCCGCGTACTGTTGCTGATCCAGTTGGCCTGTCCAGCGGTCTTTTTATGTGTTATAATTGTGTCGATCAAACGAAACTTAGCACGCTTGTTGCGATACATCCGCCGTCGCCCAAGGGGTGATGTGTCAACTCCGTCGCACTAATTCGCCGTACCACACAAATCCCCGGTAGGCGGCTGCAAATCCCAACCGTCTGACTTTTTTCCTGAGAAGGGTATCGAGCACAAGCAGCGCAATCAGTAAAGTAGTGCCATGCGTGAACTTTGATGAGGCGTAGGCGGCATCTGCCCTCTGCAGGATGCTGCGAGAAGGATGCCGCACTGCGCCGGTCAAATTGCGAGACACGCCGCGCTGAACCATGGAGACCGGGTGATGCTAAAACGAGTCTTTCTCGTGGAAGATGAAATCGTGACCCGAGAGGGCATTCGGGACAACGTCGATTGGGCTTCGACCGGATTCGAATTTTGCGGCGAGGCGCCCGATGGTGAAATGGCTCTTCCTCTCATCGAGGCAACGCAACCGGACGTCATCATCACTGATATCAGAATGCCCTTTATGGATGGCCTGCAACTCTGCAAAATGGTCCGCCGGCGCATGCCGGAGGCCAAGATCATCATCCTAAGCGGGCATGATGAATTTGAATACGCGCAGGAAGCGGTCAAACTGGGGGTCGCCGAGTACTTGCTAAAACCTGTTGGGGTACAGGTCTTGCAGGATACCTTGAAGAAGGTCGCACTCAAGATCGAGAAGGAGCGGCGGGAAAAGCAGAGTCTTCGGCAGCTGCAGGAGCAAGTCGAGGAAAACCGGACGATCCTCCGGGAGAGGTTTTTGTTGCGGCTGGCAATGGGCGCGGTTTCGCCCTCTGAGGCGTTGGAAAAGAGCCAGGACCTGGATCTTGAGCTCGTTGCCAGGTGCTATCTGGTGGTCATCTTCAGGATCGATCTGGGTCACGAGCAGGTTGATTTCTTCGAATACCGGCAGGTCAGGCGGGATATTGCCGCGCTGGTGGAGAGTAACCCTGACGTTTTTCTGTTCAAAAAGGATCTGGAAGAGCTCGTGCTGATTGTCAAAGGGGACAAGCCGGAATATCTCGAGCAACAGGGCTACCTGCTTACCGAACTGATAAGGGATGAGTTAAACACCGGGACTGCGAACTGCCTGGAGATGGGGATTGGGAACACCCAGACGCGCATTGGCGACATCCACGTATCATTTTCGCAGGCATTGGCACAGTTAGAAAGCGGGAGTTCACGGACAGATCACCCTGATTCCGCCGCCGCAAAAGCAGAGTTGCTTAAGCTGGACAAAACCGCTGTGGCCGATTTTCTGAGATGTGGTGTCATCGAGGAGTTTGACGCCTTTTTTGAGGCCTATTCTCACCCGCTCAGCGAGCTTGCCTTCAAATCCTCCACGGTCAAGAGCTACGTTCTGGTAGACCTGGTGCTGACGACCGCCAGGTTTATCAGGGAACTGGGTGGCAGCGTCGACCAGGTTGTGCCCGAGATCAACCGGATCGAATCACTCTTGCAGAATACCAATAGCATTGAGACATTCAAGAATCAGTCGCGGCGTATTCTGGCCAGCGCACTGGCGTTTCGTGATGGTCGAGCGAACAGTCAATATCTCGAGATTATCCATCAAGCCAGAGCCTTCATCGACGATAACCACGGGAAACCGAACCTGTCGTTGAATGAGGTTGCCGCCCAGGTGAATCTCAGCCCCAACCATTTCAGTACGGTGTTTAGCCGCGAGACCGGGGAGACGTTCAAAGAGTATCTAACGGCGCTGAAAATGCGAAAAGCCAAGGAGTTGCTGCGGACCACCTCTCTGAGGTCGTCCGAGATCTGTTTTCTGGTTGGTTACAACGACCCCCATTATTTCAGTCACGTTTTCAAGAAGCGGACCGGTTTATCGCCCACGGAGTTTCGGATGTTGATACAGGCGGAAATGTCGGAGCTCAGATGATCCCGGAAGAACTCTCAACCAATCAGCCCCAAATACCAGCGCGCGCTGCCAGGGCAGTGCGGAGCTATCCTGCAGCGCAAGGCACGGGAAGCCTGTTGTCAAGACTGGCGAGTCGTTTCCCCGGCAGGTTAACTGGCGCGCCTCTTTCAATCAGGAGCAAGATACTGGTTTCCTTCATCATCATCATCTTGCTCATGGTGCTGGTGAACACGGTCTTGCTTGTGCGTGTATGGCAGTACACCCATCAGTACGACCGGATCATCACCAACATCATCACTGCCAACAACATCAATGGCTATATCAAACCTGCCATTGACACCGAAATGTGGAACATTGTAGCGGGGAAAACCACATTTGAAGAGGGTTCTCAATACCAGATCATCGATGAGGTAAACCACAGGGTTGGGGAGATGATAGCCAACTCCGACTCGGATAAGGCTCGCATCAAACTTGAAGTGATTCTGCGCACGATGGATACGCTCACCCACTATGTGGATATGATGGGCACTCAGATCGCGCAGGGCAGCACTGTGGCCGAGAATGAGAATGTACTGGAGAACGTCCGGGGCGTCTCCGACGTAGTAGAAGAGAGCGTGCAGGAGTACATGTTGTTTGAGGTGAACCGGGCCGAACAGAACTACAACCAAACTCAGCAACGGTTTATCCAATGGGCTCTCGTCTTTCTGGTCTTAACCCTTTGTGTGACCGTGTTTTCATTCGTGGCGGCATGGCTCATCTCCCGCAACATCTACGCGCCCATCAAAAAACTGCATGATGTAACCACAACCATCGCCCAAAATGATCTTCAGGTCCTGATGGCCGGCGACAATGCCGATGAAATCACCGAGCTGGGGATGAGCTTTAACATCATGATCGGCAGGATCCGAGAATTGCTCGACGCCAAGGTGAAGGAACAGGAGAACCTGAAGAAGTCGGAGCTCCGCGCCTTGCAGGCCCAGATCAATCCTCATTTTCTTTACAACACTCTGGACACCATTATCTGGATGGCTGAAGCCCGAAAGACGGAGGAAGTGGTTGAGATTGTCGGTGCCCTATCCAGTTTTTTCAGGATATCCTTGAGCAAAGGTGAGGATTGGATTCCCCTGCGGGATGAGATACAGCACGTCCAGAGCTATCTGATAATCCAAAAGATGCGCTATCGGGATATCCTGGATTATTCCATCGAGGTCGATCCAGGTATTCTGGATTGCACCGTGTTAAAACTGATGCTGCAACCATTGGTGGAGAACGCACTGTATCACGGAATCAAAAACCGGCGAGCCGGCGGGCGGATCGTGGTTCGGGGTCGAAGACTTGACGGGGACCAGATTCGGCTGGAGGTAGCCGATGATGGGGCAGGATTTACGAGCTACAAGCTGACCAGGGTGCTTGAAGAGATCGAGGGTGACGGGGAAACAGATGGGCAGCGCGAGAGCGGTTTCGGGTTGGGCAATGTCAACAGGCGGGTCAAGCTATATTACGGCCGGCAATATGGAGTTTCGATAGATAGCGAATATGGTGTGGGCACACGGGCTGCGATTCTGATTCCGGCCAGAACGGCTGCAGCGGAAAATAATTAACCGAAAACCAAAGAAAATTAACTCATTCCTGGCCATTCAGGCAATTCCCCGCATAATTCGATTATTTCCCCCAAATTTCCCATGGAAGTATGCCCGGGAACCTATATAATGCAGGTGGAGATGTTGGGATTTCCTCGAGTGAGATGCCGTTCGGTCTCCGACTCCAAGTCCAACCATTTTTCCATTTTTCCTCGGAAAGGAGCGAGTGACAATGAAGTTCTCAAAAGTCCTGGGTCTGACCCTGGTCCTGGTAGCGATGTTGATCGTTGCGGGGTGTGTTGCCCCTGTGGCACCAGTCTCTGCACCGGCGCCGGCCGAAGATGCGGCCGCTCCGGCTGAATCCGCCGAAAAGACCTATGAAGACCTGATCGTAGGCTTTTCCCAGATCGGCGCTGAAAGTGAATGGCGCACCGCCGAGACCGGCTCCATTAAATCCACCGCCGAAGAGTTGGGTGTAGAGCTGAAATTCTCCGATGCACAGCAGAAGCAGGAGAATCAGATCAAGGCCATTCGCTCGTTTATCGCCCAGGGGGTTGATGTAATTGGTGTGGCCCCGGTTGTGGCCTCTGGCTGGGAAACTGTGTTCCAGGAAGCCAAGGACGCCGGCATTCCGGTGGTTCTGGTGGACCGCGAAGCTGACGTGGCCGACGATCTCTACGCCACCTTTATCGGTTCCGACTTCGTCTGGGAGGGCGAACGGGCCTGCGATATCATGGCCAACTTCCTGGAGGAAAAGGGCAACGTCGTGGAATTGCAGGGCACGGTGGGTGCTTCCGCCGCGACGGATCGTATGACGGGCTTCGCAGCATGCCTGGAAGAGAAATACCCGGAGATGGCGATCATTGCCACCCAGTCGGGTGACTTTACCCGATCCAAGGGCAAGGAGGTCATGGAGGCGTTCCTCAAGACCCATGGTGAAGACATCCAGGGCGTGTATGCGCACAACGATGATATGGCCATAGGCGCGATTCAGGCTATCGAAGAATATGGCCTGAAACCGGGCGAGGACGTCATTCTGGTCTCTATCGATGGTGTGAAGGGAGCCTTTGAGGCGATGGCTGATGGCAAGCTGAACGCCAGTTGCGAGTGCAATCCTCTGCTTGGTCCGCAGTTCTTCGATGCCGCATTGACCCTGGCCAACGGGGGGGAAGTTGCCAAGTGGATCGTCTCGGATGAGTCCGATTACACCATGGATATGGTGACGGACGAGGTACTCGAAAGTCGAAAGTACTAAGTTTTCACCCTGGCCCAGTCCAATCATGTGAGAATGCAACGGATCAAGGGCAGATCGAAGAAGCGGCGCCCGGCGCCGCTTCTTCGGATAGCTCAGCAAGTCCTGGGGGCGGCGGGGGCAGCCCCCCGTCGGTTCCTCTACTACAACAGGTGGGGGTAGCGCATCTCTTCTTGCGCTGCCCCTTCTTCGTAAAGATGGGTACGCATCGAGGCAATGCATCGTATGGCAGAAGCGAACCAACTTCTCACGATGGCAGGTATCAATAAGGCTTTTCCTGGTGTTCAA
The DNA here is from genome assembly GCA_034717495.1 of Chloroflexota bacterium. NCBI lineage: Bacteria > Bacillati > Chloroflexota > Chloroflexota bacterium. The sequence goes on from JAYELL010000080.1 coordinate 5,258, forward strand.
GCCTTGTCGAAGGTAGATTATACGCTGAGACGGGGTGAAGTACACGCCATCATGGGAGAAAATGGCGCTGGGAAATCAACCCTCATCAAGGTGTTGACCGGCGTCGAGCACCACGATTCCGGGACCATAATACTCGACGGTGAGGAACTCCAGGTCAGGTCTCCGCTCCATGCTCAGGAATTGGGTATAAGCACTGTCTACCAGGAAGTCAACCTTTGTAACAATCTGACCATCGCCGAAAACATCTTTATCGGCCGCGCACCGACTAAACGGGGACGAATCGACTGGCGATCGATGAATCGCCAGGCCGAGGAGATTCTGGCGCGTATGAATATCGATGTGGATGTGACCGAAACGCTGGGTATGTATCCCGTGGCCCTTCAGCAGATGGTAGCCATCGCCCGAGCCCTCGAGATCTCTGCCAAGATCCTGATTCTGGATGAGCCAACATCCAGCCTCGATACCCGTGAAACTGAAAAACTGTTCGAGGTGATGCGCACACTACGAAGGGACCAGATGGGTATCATTTTCATCACCCATTTCATCGATCAGGTTTACGCCGTATCTGATCGGATTACGGTCCTGAGAAATGGCAAGCTGGTTGGCACTTTCGACGCGGCGGCGCTGCCCCGCTTTGAACTGGTGTCAAAGATGATCGGCAGAAACCTGGATGACCTGGACGATGTATCGAAATTGAAGGGGGAAAGCGCAGAACACATCGAAGGCGAAGCGCTGCTAAAAGCCGAGGGGTTTGGACGGATCGGATCGGTAAAACCGATGGATCTGGACCTGCATGCTGGCGAGGTGCTGGGATTCGCCGGCTTGTTGGGGTCGGGGCGGACAGAAACTGCCAATCTATTGTTCGGGATCGAAAAACCTGATAGTGGATCGCTGAAACTTGATGGCGAGGAAATAAAAACCCACTCTCCCCTGAGTTCGATCAAACAGGGCATTGCCTTTTGTCCTGAAGACAGGCAGGCTGATGGTATCGTCGACGAACTGACTGTACGTGAGAACATTGTCCTGGCGATTCAGTCCAGTAGAGGCTGGTTCAGCTACTTAACCCCAAAACGGCAATATTTGATTGCCGATCGGTACATCAAGCTATTGAACATCAGCACACCGAATGCCGATCAACTGGTGAAAAACCTTAGCGGTGGAAACCAGCAGAAGGTCATTTTGGCTCGCTGGCTGGCTACCGATCCCCGAATTCTCATTCTGGATGAGCCCACGCGCGGCATTGATGTAGGCACCAAAGCGGAAATCCAGAAACTGGTACTTGAGTTGGCCGATGAAGGCAAGGCGTGCGTTTTTATCTCATCGGAACTGGAGGAAGTGACCCGCACCAGCCATCGGGTTGCCATCATGCGTGATCGGGAGAAGGTAGCCGAACTGACGGGCGACGAGATAGATGAACGGACGATCATGGAGATTATCGCTGGGAGTTAGTGGCAAATGGTTGACTCGACCTCAATGTGGACGCGAATTCGCTCTCACCATCTGTTTTGGCCCCTGATGGCATTAGCACTCATCATGCTATTCAATCTGATTTTCACCCCGGGCTTTTTCAAGCTGGAGATCAAGGATGGCCACCTCTTTGGCAGCCTGATCGATATATTAAACCGGGGCGCACCGCTCATGCTGCTGGCGATCGGCATGACGATGGTCATCGCCACGGCGGGTGTCGATCTTTCGGTCGGTGCGGTGATCGCCATCTGTGCTGCCGTCGCTGCCAGGCTTATCGGCAATGAAACCGGTATCACGGCCACACCGCTTATCCTGGTAATATTGATTTCTTTAGGGGTCGCCATCCTGTGTGGGATATGGAATGGGCTGTTGGTTTCCCGAGGAAACATCCAGCCCATGGTAGCTACGTTGGTGCTGATGGTGGCTGGCCGAGGCATTGCGCAACTCATCACCGATGGGCAGATCCTTACCATTTACTACGAGCCCTATTACTTTATCGGGGGCGGTTACCTCTTTGGCCTGCCCTTTTCGCTTTACATTGTGGCAGGCGTATTTCTCTTCGCCTGGCTGCTGAGCAAACGAACGGCCATCGGGCTATTTGTGGAATCGGTGGGCACCAACGACAGCTCGAGTTTCTACAGTGGGATCAGTGAAAAGAACATCAAGTTATTTGTCTATGTTTTCTGCGCGTTGTGTGCCGGCATCGCAGGGCTTGTGATCAGCTCAAATATCAAGAGCGCCGATGCCAACAACGCCGGCTTATTGGCAGAACTAGACGCCATCCTGGCTGTGGTGATTGGTGGCACGTTGATGTCGGGGGGCAGGTTTTATCTGGGCGGCAGCGTGATAGGCGCCATCATTGTTCAGAGTATGACCACTACCATTTATGCTCTGGGAGTCCCCGCAGAAGTCGCGTACGTCGTCAAAGCATTGGTTGTGCTTGTGGTGGTATTGCTCTATTCGGAGATGGTCAAGGTTGCGATGGATCGAATCTTCACACGAAAAGAAACGCAAACATGATCGAGAAGCTTCAGGTCAACCGTAAGTTTTTGCCCCTCATTATTGCGATGTCGCTTTTTGTGCTGGTCTACGCCTTTGGCATGATCCAGTACAAGGGATTCTCCTCACCACAGGTATTCCTGAATATTCTGATCGACAATGCCTTCCTGTTCATTACCTGTATCGGCATGACGTTTGTCATCCTGTCGGAAGGTATCGATCTCTCGGTAGGGGCGGTGATCGCATTGACGACCGTGGTTTCGGCCTATATGGTAGAAAAGATGGCCATTCACCCATTCATCGCTATCCCCTCTGTTCTTTTGATGGGCACGTTGATGGGGCTGGTCATGGGCAGCATCATCTATTTCTTCAAGGTGCAGCCCTTCATTGTCACGCTGGCAGGGCTCTTTTTCGCCAGAGGAATGTGTTTCGTGATCAGTACCGAAGCTATCACGATCAGCCATCCGTTCTATCGGGCGGTGTCGTTGTACAGGATTTACCTGCCCGGTGGTTATTTTATCTCCGTCAGCGTGGTGATCTTTCTTGTGGTACTTGTTGTTGCCCTGTATCTGGCCCACCTGAGCAATTTCGGGCGCGCGGTTTACGCCATTGGCGGTAACGAACACTCTGCAAGACTGATGGGGTTGCCGGTTGGGCGCACCAAGATACTTGTTTACACGCAGAATGGATTTCTTTCGGCGTTGGCCGGGGTCGTTTTCAGCCTGTACACGCTTTCTGGCTACGGGTGGTACGTCAATGGCCTTGAGTTGGACGCTATTGCTGGTGTGGTTATCGGCGGTACCCTGTTGACGGGGGGAGTCGGGTACGTGATCGGTTCCGTGTTTGGTGTGCTCATTATGGGATTGATCCAGACCATCGTGATATTCCAGGGGACATTAAACTCCTGGTGGACGCGCATTGTGGTGGGGCTGCTGACGTTGTTCTTTATCCTGATCCAGGGTGCTCTGGTGTCGGGCAAACGGAAACGCCTTAGCGTCGCCAGGATTGAAGAGTCGTGGGAGGAGCAGGAGGACGAGCTGGGGGCCGACCCGACAAAAAACCTGGTGGCTGACAGTTGAGCGATCAAGGGTTACACATGTCGAGGTTAACAACTGTAGTTGAACTGTCCCGTATTGAAATTGGTTGGTTGCGCACCTGCGGCCCTTGCATCCCGCCGCCAACAAAGGATCAACCTTGAACCCATCCAGCCCCGAGATTGCCAAAGTCATCGTCATTGGCGGAGGATTCGCCGGCCTCAACGTGGTGAAGGGGTTGAAAAAGGCGCCGGTGGATATCACGCTGGTGGACCGGCGCAACCACCACGTCTTCCAGCCGCTGCTCTACCAGGTGGCCACGGCCGAACTGGAGCCGGCCAGCATTGGCGCACCGATCCGCAGTATACTAAGCGAGCAGCAAAACGCCACGGTGGGGCTGGCCGAGGTGCAGGGTGTCGATCTGGCCCGTAAGGTGATCCTGCTGCCGCGCGGCGAAATTGCCTACGATTATCTGGTGATCGCCACCGGTGTGCAGCAGTCTTATTTCGGCCACGACGAATACCGGCCGCTGGCGCCCGGCCTGAAGACCATGGACGACGCCCTGGAGATCCGCCGGCGTTTGCTGCTGGCCTTCGAGGCTGCCGAGTGGGAGGGGGATGCAGCGGCGCGACGGGCCAAGCTGACCTTTGTGATCGTGGGCGGTGGCCCGACGGGTGTCGAACTGTCGGGGGCCATCATGGATGTGGCTACCCGCTCGTTGCCCAAGGAATTCCGCCACATCGACACCACAACCGCCCGCGTGATCCTGGTGCAGGGCGCCGAGCGGTTATTGCCGGCTATGCCGGAGGACCTGAGCGCAAAGGTGTGGCGCGATCTGGAAGCCGCGGGCGTCGAGGTTCGCCTGCACAGCTATGTCACTGAGGTGACCGAAGATGGTGTCAGGGTGGGTGACGAGCACATCGCAGCCAGCAACGTCTTCTGGGCTGCGGGGGTGCGTGGACAACTGCTGGCCGAGACCCTGGGCGTGGAGCTGGACCGCGCCGGCCGCGTTGTGGTTGGTCCCGATCTGTCTATTGTCGGGTACCCCGAGGTGTTCGTCATAGGCGATGCGGCCCATGCCATCGATGCCAAAACTGGCGAACCGGTGCCCGGGGTGGCCCAGGGCGCCATCCAGACCGGCAAGTTTGTGGCCGAAATCATTGGCCGGGACTTAAGGGGTGTTGCGCCGGCGGAGCGGCCTGCATTCTCCTACTTCGACAAGGGGTCGATGGCCATGGTTGGCCGGGGCAAGGCGGTGGCATCGGTGGGCAGGCTGCATCTGAGTGGCTTTCTGGGCTGGATGAGTTGGATCTTTCTGCACGTCATGTTCCTGGTTGGCTTCCGGCGCAAGTTCGTCACCATGACGGAATGGGTACGTAGTTATCTTTTCGGTCAACGCTACGCCCGTCTGATCATGGGCGATCAACAGCTTGACGTGAAGGATGTGGTCAAGGGGACGCTGACCGAGGATTGATGGTCGATTGGGAGACGCGGGGAGGGTTTGGGCCATGAAGGCGCGAAGGGTGCGGAGGACACGGGGAGGGGAGGACGCGAAGGACACGGGGAGGGAGGGACACGGGGACGCGGGGAGGGTTTGGACCACGAAGGCGCGAAGGGTGCGGAGGACACGAAGCGCGAAGGGAGCGAAGGACGCGAAGGACACGGGGAGGGGCGTCGGTTCTCGTTAGACCGGCCTTTTGGGATCGGTCCATGAAGCCATCCGACCATGCGTTACAACCTGCAACCGCTCAGCTGAGCGGTTTTTTCCGGGGGTTGAAGGCGGGTATG
>JAYELL010000081.1 GCA_034717495.1 Chloroflexota bacterium
TCCAGAATCTCGGCGACTTCATATTGGCGCGGCAGGCTGCCGGCGACAGGTCGGGTGCGGATTACCGGCGGGAAATAGCCCATGCGCCCGTGTAGTTCGGCCAACAGCATGGCCGCGATGAAGTTCAACGATGGCAACATTACAAGGATCGGTTCGGTTTGCCACTGGCTAGAGGTTAACGGCGCCTCAAACAACATGGTGTTGAGTTGCGGCTCGAAGGGCTTTTGCTCGTCAAACTGGGGCGTGATGGCAATGACTTGAGTGATGGATTCACCAGTCATGCCCTCGATCTGTTCTCGTTGCGCCTGCGTTATCGGGTGAGAGAAGTTGAGTAGAATCATCGTCCATTCCGCTTTCATCGCGACGGGAGGGGCAACGTGGCCAGGTCAGCCGGCAGCGCTTCGGCCGCCTTGAGAATGCTGGCTACGGATCGAGGATCACGGCGCATGCCCACATGGGCGATGTCATTGCGCAGATCGGGCAGTTTGTTCCAGAGCGCCACGGCCTTTCCCAGCGCTTCGTCGTTGTCTGAGTCCATGCGCAATATCTTTTCCTCACGACGCAGGTGGGCCATTACGTTAAGCAGTTTCTCGGCTGCTTTCCTGTCATGCAGAAGATCCCAGTCGAGCAGAAAGGTCGCGTATGAAACGATCCATTCTCGGGCCAGGACAATGGCCTGCACATATTGTCGTCTTTTGACATACCATTCCACCAGCACCCGCTGTTTTGCCAAGCTCTCCCGAAGATTGGCGGGGTCTCTTGGATCGCCATCGAATGCCAGGGAAGTATAATCATTGGCCGTCCTATCCATAAGCAGGCTAAAAGGTTTTGCCCACGTACCTGCCTCATCCTCGACCGCGGCGAGACTGGGACCCAGCGCAGCGGCTGTTTCCATTACATCTTCTGGCCGCACTAGGCGGAGGACATTGCCCATCTTATCCAGGATCCCTGCCGTAGACTTAAGATTCGTCGGGAGATCATAGGCAGTGGCACGGTTCTTACTTTTCCAGGGAAGCTGGTGGGACTGCTGTAGCCGATGTGCCAGGGCATCGGAGTCGCCGGTGGCCAGGAATTGGTCGGTGGCAACGGTCCAGTCGAGTAGCGTCACAAAGAGCGTCAGGTCGAAGATCGGTGTTTCGTTGTCCTCTGTCCTAGCATCCCAGGCACCGTAGTAAACGGCCTTGACCGTGGCATCCTTGGCAACCTGCAGGAAGGCCAGGGCCAGGAAGCTAAGGAAGGGCAGGGAGCGAAAACCGTACGTGATATCGACGATCAACTCCTCTCCCTGACCGATATGATCGGTCAACTGGTCGAAGATTTGCCATAGGTCGGCCTCGCTGTGCCCGTCGGGGATCTCCACCGCTACCGGCTTGGTGTCCGGGGCAATTTCGTCGGCCAGGTCCTCGTAATGCCGCGCCTTCGCGGCCTGTGTTACGACGACCAGCGTATGTTCGGGTTCACAGATATGGGCAACCGCCGCTGGACAGAAGCAGGTTTCATAGCGCTTATCAGCCAACACATAGGTGGTCTCTTTGTACGGAGTGGTTCCGAGAAACGTAAGCAAAGTGGTCATTTTACACCTGCTCCAGGCTTACCTTGACCCAACCCAGGGGCCAGCCAGGTTGGTCGCCGACCCGCAAGAGGTGACGACTTTTCGGAAATGGATCCCCTGGCTTATGTTTGCCGGTTGGATTGAGATTATAACGCGACACCAGCCGGTCGAACGCGACGGGATCTTGCTTCAGCAACTTATTGAAGGTCTTTGTGTGCCAGCCACCTCCCCAGCCAATCACTAGGAGGAATTCATTGGGTTTGAGTTCTGTAAAGAGATTAACTGTATCACCATAGAAGCGATGGACGCCAGGCACGTCACGCCGCTCCTGGAAAAAGACGATCTCCTCCTCCAGGATGGTTTTGGCATTCTGTTGACCCCAGCGGGCAAGCTGCCCTAGCCAATCAGCTCCTCGTACCCAGTGTCCAATTTCCATGCGACGTCGCCGATCAAAGGGGGTGTTGCGATCCTCCATCAGTTCGGTGGGTATGTGGATAGGAAGCTCAAAGACTGTGCCTTTGACTACAGTCTCTACATCCACGTCAAGTCCCCGGCTGCGGCCTCGGTAGGACTGGCTTGCCGTTGGATAGATATGAGCGCGTCGCAACGCAAGTTGTTTCGGAGATAATGCAGCACTATCGCCAACCTGAAGGGCGCGGAGCAAATCCTCGTTAGGGTTCTTTCCAAAGAGCTGCTTTTCAACTGGTTGGCCGGCCCACTCGCGTTGTCGACCCAATCGGGACATGTCAGGTTCCAACTCGGCAGCAGCGCCAACGGCCAGTACCGTGCGGAGTGCGCCTTTGAGTGATGAGCCGGGTAAGTATGGACGACCGTAAATATCCTTGATCTGTTCACGGATATTCACCGTGGCCGGAGCGCCCTTTAACCGGTAGCGAAACAGAGGATGATCAGACCCGAAATCGTCGTTGGTCAGCCATTGCATCTCTTGAAGATCTGCCAGAGTGCGACCTGCCAGGGTGTGTGCCACCCGCGACATGTCCATGCCGTCATCCTCGGCGCGCTGAAAGACGGCTTCGAGCACCAGACCGCTGTCTGCAAAGTATACCCATCCGTCATCCATGGCTATCCAATCGATGTCGCGCACCAGGTTGGTCCCGGTCCCAATGTGAACGTCACTGAGCAGTTCGACCCTTGCGGTGAGGTTTCTTGCGATCATGACCGACCTCCGTCGAGTTGACGTCTCGTTTCAATTTGGTCTGAAGGCTTCATTGCAGCGTTGGCGATGCGGACTGGAAAGACAAGGCCATAACGGTAAACCGTGGGACCCTCGTTCTCGAAAAGTGTCTTCGGCGTCACGTCAACAAGGTCACCAAATGGCGTCACTGTTGACGGCCAGCGGAGTACGCTTCCGTCGGCAATCATGCGTATCGATGCCCGACGCAGATTCATGTATCCACTCAGACTCAGCCAGCCACGGCGCAGCTCAATTTCGTAACGAGCTTCCGGACCGATCACCTCGCGTTCGTTTGGTCGAGGATGGTAAGGCGAAAAGGTGGTGAAGAAATCACCATCCGACGCACCAATCGACCAATTCACGAAATCCTCGAAATTCGGAACAAACTGCCCGAAACCGCTGCTACGTTTTCCACCGATGCCAACCTCGCCCAACTGCTCGAATGCGCCCTTTATTAGCGCCTGGACGGACTCGTCAGCTGCTAACCACTCGACTACCGTGTAAAGCCCGGCGGAACTGTCCTTGGTACGGTTGAAGGCTGTACCGCCCAATGCGTAAACAGCGCTCTTCAATGTCTTGCGATCGACAGTAACTCTTGGCCTCAGGTGAGTGCGCCAGAGAACGGGCGATTGTGGCTTGCCTGTCTCAGGATGGCGAGCCATAAAACTCTCCAAGCCATCCTTTTCTTTGAGGGTGAGCCAGATTTTTCCGCCATGAATTGTAGTTGGCAAATCATTCTCGAGCGCCGCGGTGGGGCTTTCATGGCGCGCTAGCGCCCGAAACACGTTTGATGAAACCCACTGAACTGCCTTGAATTGTTTGCGCCGGCGCAAATCCGTGGCATTTGGAATTCGAGGCGGGCCAACCATTGGGTAGGGTAGAAAGCTCACGTCAGCGGCGTAAGGCATCAGGGATGTCAACCTGAACGGAGCGTCGCTAGGTGTTCTGGCCCCTCTGAACTCAGCCAGCAGCTCCTCCACAATATCTGCCCCGTGTTGATCGGCCAAGACGGTGCACAAGGCCGAAAACAGACTATCTGCTGGCAACCAGACGTCGCTTCGCTCCATACCAACACCGCGCCCGCCGAAGTGAAACTGTCCACGTGGGCGAAAACGCACGCGTGTGTAGCGAGTCATATCTATCTCCTAATCGCCGACATCTTCAAACGTCTGCTTCACCCAATCATTGATAGTTGTTACTAGGTGATCAGTGACGGGTTGGGCCCCGTCCACCTCGAACTTTTCGGTCTTGTATTCCGTTCCCTTTCGAGCGTAGACGTTTGTGATCTGGAACTCAACCTTTCCGCCACCTCGCGATCCCAGTCCGCCGAGATAGTCCTCTTCCACCAACTGAAGGGCTTTTAACACTGTCGCAAAGTGATCGCGTCCCGAGGCGTCGTATATCCCATAGGCCAACTCGAAACCCTCGAATAGAGTGCCGGCCGGAACTCTTTCGATCTGGCGTGGCACAGCGGCACTGGTTACCCGGTCGATGGTGGCTTCCCACTTGATCTCTGAATAAGGAAAATCGGTTTGGGCTCGGTCCAACTGGGCGGCGCTGTCGTCACCCAGGTAGACGTCGCGAACCACGAGACTGGTTGGGTGCGGAACGCCTTCGTCGCCGGTAACGCCGAAAACGGAGCAAACCGGGCAGTTGCGATACATCTCGCGGTATTCGGCATCAGACATCTTCTTTTGGCGACATATGTGTACGAAAACGCCTTTTCCGATACGCATATTCTGTTCACTTCCGTGAAGCCGTTCGGTGAGGGAACGCATTTTCCCCCGTAGACTGGAACCCGGGATGAAAGGACGATTTGTCAAAGGGTCCCGAATGATCGGCGAGTCCACTCCGCCGATTTCAAGCGCGCCTGCCGCTCCACCGATGTGAAGGCCTGTGATGGTCTTGATGTTACCCTGGAGGAATACGCGCCCGTGCAGCGTGACGCTCCTACGGTTCTTGTTGTTTGCCATGGTTGTCCTCCCTTATTTGCCGCCAGCGGCAGTATGATAGGCCAAAATCGCTTCGAAAAGGTCGACGAATCTTTCGAAGCGCTGCGTTTGTTCATCAATAGCCGAAGCCTTCGATACCTCGTCGATTGCAGTCGACAACACATTGGCCAGCGGCTTAACTTTTCTGTCCCTTGCTCCCTGGTAAGCCAAGCGCGGTTTCAACAGCAGCACTTTGCGCATTCGGGTTTGCGGTTCGTCTTTTTCCCAGTTGGCTTGGATCTGGCGCACGGTGCCGAAGGCCCCTCGAATCTGGCTTTTCGACAGCCTGTCATTCGCAAGTTCACTTCCAAAGCGATCCGCTTCGCGTACAAGAATGACAGCATCGCCTTGGGCAATAATCTTGCTGATGTCTTGATCGCTTATTCTCTTTGCCACAATTACGACTCCTTTCGTGTTAACCATTGGGCCCAGCGAGCAGCCAGTCCCAATTCTTCGATATTTCCATCCAGCAAAGCGTCTTCGAGATCTTTTAGTTCCTGTTCCACTCCCTTATGAGTGCTGCGTAGTCGCGCCAGAGCGTAGGCCTGTTGCCACATCCAGGGTCCCCAAAAGACCTTGAGGATAGCCTGACCATCGGTTGATGGCCGATTTCCAAAGGCGCCCCGATTTTCTTCCTGATCGCGCCGATATCGCTGTTCAATCGATTGCAACGTGCTGAGCAAACTGGACGGCAGGTTCTCGACTTGAAGAAGGCGAACCAGATGTTCCTGCATTTCGTCGATCTCATCGAAGTCTTGCCAGTGGTACGAACTTCCCAGGAAAGTGATAGCGTTCTTAGTAGCCAGGTGCCCCGATTGTTCGTAGTGTTTCGCTTGGTCGAGCGCCTCTTCAGCAAATTCACTGGCGGCATAAAGCGGGAACGTACCACCTACAACCGCGATTCCAGCCGATAGATGAATGGCCCGGTGGCCGCCGACGTAATCAACGAAGTTCTCGTAAATCGCTTGAGCAAGGGGCACGGTATGCGACCACGGACCGATCACAAAGAGGTCGTCGCCACCGGCGAAAAGCACATAGAACAGATCTTTGCCTCCATCCACCTGGCGGCAAATGTGATTCAACCATCCGGCAAAGAACCGTTCAAGAGACTGGCTCAGTTCAGCGGTTGCCATGGGTGTACGATTTGGCAATCCATTGACGATCAGGTCACCCAAATTGTCGACATCCATTCTGAGGATGCCCAGGCGTTTCAAGCCGCCAGTGCTGGCGCCAGCCACGACATCATTTGGTTTGATCGTGCCCTCATCGGTCATTGGCGTCGTTCGGGCCACCAGAAAAAAGCCCGTTACACCCTCTTCCGGAAAACCGTCCAGATCGAGGGCATAAGTGGATTCCCCAATGTTTTTCGATTCGGTAATACGATACCACTCGCCTGAAACCGTGTGTAGTGCACGCTGCCATGCGGAAAGATTGTTTGGTCGATGCTCGTCAATTATTAGAAAGGTACTCCGACGTCCCAGTCGTGCGGCCAGGTCCTGGAAACCAGCGCATTCAGAGCACTGCACGGAAGCGGCGATAGATGGATCCTCGGGCGCATCCGGATCCAGTGGCACAAACTGCTGGTCCGCTGGTCGTTGACGACGGCACACGGCACAGAATTCGTCCGTCTCCGAAGGTTCAGGCTCGAAAAGAGCTTTCCAGCCATCATCATCGGCCAGGGCAAGATTGCCAAAGGGTCGAACCTTGTTGGCTGCCACGGCATCCTTTACGCGTCCCTCATAGACCTGCCAGAGCGATTTCGGAGGTCGGTCATCCTGGGCGGTCGGTGTTTGGTGGAATCGAATTGCTTCCACCGGGAGTTCAGTACTCCCGAGAGCCACCGAAAGATCTCCGTGGAAACCGTCAAAGAGATCTTCGCCTTGGTCGATGCCTTGCAACAAAACGAGGTTGATCACGGAAGCGATCTCTTCGACTTTCTCCGGCAAATCATCCTGCCATCCAGTCAGTAGTACAAAATTACCCCCGGCATCATACACAACGTTTGCAGGCCCCAATTCAAGGTCGGCCACCAGTCGTCGAACCAGGGCGTTTCCGAGGAGCTGAATAAACGCAGATCTACCGCGCATTGCCTTGGCCGCTCCCTTGGATGTAACCAGGTTGATCGTCTTTTGGATGCCGGGAATGTCGCCGCTGATCAATCCCAGCCTTTCAGGCGTTGTAGCTGTAGTTCCACTGATTTGTGCCAGGGCAGTTACCATCTTCCACTGCTCAAAAAGAGAGACACCGCGTTCACCATATGAATTGGGCAGAGTACTCGCGTACTTGCGCATCAGGTGGAAAAATCGTTCGAAATCCTGTTCGGTTGCGCCTCCGGCCTCGAGGAACAGATCATACAAGCCCGTTTGGTCAGTTTGGATCGCCGCTGCTCGATCAACCGGCATGAGACACCAGGTTTCTGGGTCACCACCCTCCATTGCAAGACTTAGGGGTACGGGTCTAAGGTATTTTGGTAGCGCAGTTTCGCCATCAACCTCGATCCTGGTGAAGATCGATTGTAACGGTTCCTCCAAAGCCCCATTAGACCGATCAGGGTTGAGTAGGTCCAGAAACCCTTCTGTCCAGCCTGGCACTGCTGGATTGCCGCCGCCTGTTGCCCGTGCCACTAGAATACGGCCGTATTCGATAAGTCGGTTCACGTCATTTTCGTTCACATTGCATACCTCGCTTTCTGCAGATCAATGGTGCACTATTATCGACACCCCGAAGCCTGGCTCGGCATGGTCTCCAAAGAGTGACCCGCGCTCGCTCTGCGCGTCCTCCCAGCCAGCCGGGCCTCAGGGCTATACACAGTCTATCAGAGATTTCAGATCCTGTCATGGGAACCGGTTCCTAATTGCAATCGTCTTCCAAGGCGAAACAGGTCCCCAGCTCGGCGGCCAGCACGGCCCGATCGGTGGGCACGTCATCCCGGTAGCCCAGAAACTCGTGCAACTTGGCGTAGACCGACGTCAACTGGTTGGCGATGGTCTTGGGACTCTTGTGCATCTCGGCAGCCAGAAGATCGTTGTCCTTGCCCGATGTGGCCGCTAAGCGCGCCACAGCACGTTCGGCCGGCGTCAGCACCTGGTTTACGAAGACACGCCTGGCCGCCAGATCGCCGCGCAGGTGATGCTCCTGCTGGAAAGCGATGGCGTCCCAGGGATCGTCGAAGGCGCCCAGAGAAGTGGCGGCCGGCGAAACACTGCTCCAGCGCAAGACCGGTATCTCCAACAAGGTAGCATCGTCTCCCGGCTGCAGCGTCATGCGACCTGAAGCGCGCATGGCGTCACTCGATAGCAGGTACCAGACTTTATCCCCTTCTTCGAAGAGCAGTTGTGCAACCACCAGGGCGTAGATGCTCATCGATTTTCGCCCGCCCGATAGATTCAGGTCCACCTGCACACCCGCCTGCTTGAGCTGCAACACCGTGCGGTAGAGCGCCCGCAGAAAGGCCGCAGCCTCACTGGCCGTGCTGAGGTCGTCGATTGCCAGGCCCGAATCGTCCTTTACCGTGACAAAACCCGCTGCCGGTCGGGCCCGGCGCGACAGCTCCAACTTCAGGCTTTCCAGGGATGAAAAAATCGGTTCATGATCGGGATTGGTGTGAATCACAATCAGCTCGTCGACCCATCGGCCCTGGCCGCGAAGCAAATCCAAGCTTAGCGTCACGACCTGTGGCTGGGCGCCCAGCGTACAGATCAAGGCGGATTTGGCACTGCTCTGCTTCACGCCCGTCTCGCTTTCCAATCGCGGTGAACTTCGGATACCGTATGGCTCGAATTCGAGCCATACCAATGATCGACATCCTTGTGCGCGCTTGTGATGCAATGCATGACCACCCATGGGGAACTGTGGCCCCCGCAACGAATGGCGAAGAAGGTCATTTTATCCCGCGCCTTGAGTATAGCATTTTTCTGTTGAGGATTATATGATCTATATCAGGTTTGGGGACAAAAAGCGATTACAGTTTGTTCATGACTGATGTTGCGCAGGTAACCTATGCTCGGAAGACGGCGGGCAGAAGACGACGGACGGCCGACGGCGGTCTGCGGTCCCCGGTCGGCGGTCGACAGTCAGCGGTCGGCGGTCAGCGAATCCTGTTTCGTCTACCAGCGCTGGTGCACGTAGGGCCGGATCAGCTCGTTATACACCGCATCGACCGCTGCCATGGCCTGCGGATCAAGCGCATCCAATTGGCTGGCGGCCACATTGTCCACGACCTGGGAAGGCCGTTTCGCGCCCGGAATTACGCAGCTCACAGCATCGAACATCAGGATCCAGCGCAGTGCCAACTGGGCCAAACTGGCGTCGCCAGGAAGCAGCGGCCGCAACCCCTCCACCCCCTCCAGGCCAACTTCATAGGGCACACCTGAAAAGGTCTCACCCACGTCAAAATGCTGGCCGTAGCGGTTGAAGTTACGGTGGTCATCGCCGGCAAACTCGGTAGCGGCAGTCATCTTGCCCGTCAACAGGCCGCTGGCCAGGGGCACCCGTGCCAGGATGCCTACCTGGCGCTGCTTTGCGATGGGGAAGAAGAGCTCGGCAGGCCGGAGGCGGAACATGTTGAAAATGATCTGCACCGTCTCGACGTTGGGAAACTCGATGGCCTTCAGGGCTTCCTCCACCTTTTCCACGCTGACGCCGTAGTGCAACACCTTGCCGGCGCTCACCAGATCGTCGAGGATGCCGAATGCTTCAGGCATGTAGTAGAGCCCGGTGGGCGGGCAATGGAGCTGCAGCAAATCGAGAGCCTCCACCTCCAGGTTGCGCAGACTGCGCTCGACCCAGGCGGTCAGATTTTCCCGGGTATAGCCCTCCACGACCTGAGCGGGCAGTCGCCGGCCAGCCTTGGTAGCGACGTAGATTCTCTCTCCAGGTCGCTCCTTCAACACCTGGCTGATGAGTTGTTCGCTGCGCCCATCTCCATAGACGTCAGCCGTGTCGATGAAATTGACCCCCAGATCCAGGGCGGTGCGAAGCGCCTCCAACGACTCGTCGTCTTCCACATCGCCCCAGCCACCGCCAATGGCCCAGGCGCCAAAGCTTACCTCGGACACCTGCCAACCGGTTCTCCCAAGTGCTCGATATTTCACCTTTATCTCCTTTGCAGTGAAAAGAAAAAACATGACCGCAGATAACCGCTGATAAACGCAGATCAGACAAAAAAAGATCAGAAAAGATCGGCGAAAATCTGCGCCGTAGGTCTGCGTGAATCAGCGGTGAAAGGAAAAAAACACAACCCCTGTCCAGTTCAGTTGAGTCTGGCCTGCAGAGCCATCCAGGCGGTCCGGGCCAGATCGTAGGTCGGATTCTCGCGCAGGGCGAGGCAATAGTACTCCAGCGCCCTGGGCCAATCACCCATCTTTTCGAAGATACGGCCCAGGTTGTAGAGAGGATAACAACGGGCATCGTAGCGCTCTGCCACCAGCGCCTTGCGGAACCAGGAGACAGCTTCGTCGTCGCGGCCCAATTCCATCAGAAACGCGCCGATGTCGTTGTACGGATTGCCGAAACTGGGATCCACTTCGATGGCCCGTTTACACTCTGCAATGGCCTCTCCGTACAAGCCAAGGAAGCTGTATACCCAGCCAAGAAAGGTGTGGGCTTCTGCAGTTGGGCAAAGCTGAATCGACTCCCGATAGCGTGCCATGGCATCTGCCCACAGCCCCTGGGATTGAAGTTCATATCCCTCCTGGAAAAGGGCCAACGCCCTGCTCCAGGCCTGGGTTTCGTCCTTCTGCGCCCGCAATCCGTCCTGATCAGACATAGTACCTAAACGCTCGTTTTCCTGCCCGGTGAAAAAAGAGATATGCCACCAACACTTGCGTCGCACCTACCAACGTTTTTCGCGCGTACAATGGCTTGTCCCGGTCAGATATTATGCCACAGGCAACATGGGAGGTCAACCGAAATCCGGGCTGCGATGATGTTGACTGGCTTGCGAACCGAGGCTATAATCGTGGTCAATGTCACATTCGATGCCGGCCACGTTCACCGTTTGCACGATACAACCTGCCATACAATGGGGAGATTCCGCTGCGACTTTCACCCGGATCGCCGCGCTGCTGGATGCAGCCTGTCAACAGTCGGACCTGGATCTGGTCCTGCTGCCAGAACACTTCAACGCCACGTCGGACGAGCCGGGCGAGAGCGCCAATTGGCAGGAAGCCCAGGACTTTGCATCAGGTCTGGCGCGCAGCTGCCAGTTGAACCTGGTTGCCGGATCGGTAGAACGCTGGGATTTTGCAGAATCGACGCGGCGAAACACAGCCGTGGTCTATGACCGCCAGGGTGTGGAAGCCGGACGCTACGACAAACGAAAACTGTTCAGGTTCGAGCACCAAAGAGGGGTATCCCCGGGTCAGGAATCATTGAGGGTTCACCTGGAAGGAATCGGGGTTGGCGTTCTCATATGCGCCGATCTGTGGCACCCGGAGTTGATCAGGGAATGGGCTGGCTCGATCGACGTTTTATGTGTGCCATCCCAGACAGCCATTCGTCCGGAATCATCGAGCGAATATGCCAGGCTTTTGTGGCGAAATCTTGCCATGACGCGAGCCCAGGAAAACGTCATCGCGCTGGCAGTCAGTGATCATGCAGCGACTTCCCAATCACCCTATCGTGTCGGTGGCGTGGCATCGATCACAGACCCAAGCGCCGAGCCCGATTTGAGTGCTATTCAGTTGATTCTTGACAAAGGGGTGGATGGTTATCTGATCCGTACCGTTGAGTTGGATCGTTTGGCACAGTTCCGCCAGTATCGCCGGCAGAACGGCCTTCTGCCAGAGGCGGCGTCCGCCTGATGGTTAACGGCTTGCCTGCGCATCGCCGGCGGGCTGCGTAAAGCCCAGGTAACGCCTGATCAAGGCCTCTGCTCTGGCAACCAACTCACGCCGGTCGTAGGGCGTCAGCATGAAACTATCGGCTCCCAACTCGAGGGCCTGGATTCCCATGTTACGAGCTGTCCATTCTACCAGAATCAGTACCGGCACCTTCGATATCTGACGCAACTCAACGCAGTATGTCAGTCCATCAGGCTGATTGGCATTGAGTGCTATAGCCACCAGGTCGTAATCCCCCAGGTTGTCCTTTGTATGACTGGAGAGTGGCAGTTTATCGACCCAATGGCCGCGGCGCCGAAGGATAGCCGCGGACAGTTCCTCGACGATATCCTGGCCTGTCACAGCAATCAGAATCTTGGATTTGGTGGCAGCAGTGCCGTCCATTATCGACTGGCTTGCATCGTTCATGAGAGGGCTATTATAAATCAGCTTATCGAAATGTGCGACTTGAAGGGTACCGGAATCACCCCGGCTGTTGACATGAAGCGCCACTTATGATACAAGTATACCACGAACTACGAACGTTGTCGTCTCGCTCGCGCCATCTTGTCGTTGTTAGAATTCACCCATCAAAAAAGATCGGCGTGAATCTGCGCCGGAGGTCTGCGTTAATCTGCGTTCCTCTGGCTTGTCCAGGTTAGGAATTGCCCTGGTTCGGGAGGAATCAACATGAGTACAACAGATCTACTGGCCCGTTGGTCCAACCTCTCCTGGGAGGAAATCGAAGCCGAGCTGGAAACCGGACCTGAAGAGTCGGTCACCGAGTTCTTTGGACCAGAATCGGCCGCCGAATTGAGCGCTTTGGCTGAACCGGTGGCTTTCCATGGCCAGAAGGAAGCTGTGATTCTGCTGCCCGGCATGATGGGTTCCTTGCTGAGCAGCATTCGGGGAGTGACCGGCCTGGTATGGATCAATCCCAAGGTCATCCTGCAGGGCAACAGTGATTTCCTTACGCTCAACAGGGAGGGGACTGGCGACGGCCACCCCATGGTTGAGATGGTAGCTACCGGGGCTGAAAAGATCACCTACCTGAGAATGGCCCTTTCTCTGCGGCGCGAATGTCAGCTCTATGAGTTCCCCTACGATTGGCGCCGGCCCATCGGCTTCAATGGCAAGCTCCTGGGGCGATTTATCGAGCGGTGGGCGGACGAGGATGACAGCATGCAGTTCACCCTGGTGGGCCACAGCATGGGTGGATTGGTTTCCCGGTCCTACGTTGCCCAGATGCCCGACCATGCCAGAAAACGCGTGAAGCGGGTCGTCATGCTTGGCACACCACACTTTGGTGCGGCAGGTGCAGTTGCCGATATCATGAAAGGCAACCGGATCATGGCATTGGCGAAGGCGCTGAACCGCGGCAACGATGTGCGCAAAGTCGTCATGAACATGCCCAGCGCCTATGAGTTGCTTCCAGCTCCACGTGACCTGTTTCCTGCCAGCCGGCCCTATCCGGTCAACTGGGACCTGTACGATGCCCGGGAATGGCGTTTGCAGGGGGTGCGCCAGGACTATCTGGACGCCGGCAAACGTTTTCATGAGTTGCTGGCAGACCATGATCACCCGGTAGAAATGGTTGAAATCGCCGGTTGCCATCAGGATACCATTGTCGACGTGCACCGCAGTTTCGGCGCGGACGAAAAACCCCGGCTGGATGTGATCCGGCAGGATGAAGGCCCCGACTCCGGGGATGCCACTGTGCCGCTCTATTCGGCGATCCTGCCCGGCGCCCGCATCTACTACATGGAAGAGGTGCATCGCTACCTGGCCCGCAACAAAAAAATCATCCAGGCCACGCTTGACCTGATCTATGATCGAGAGCCAGACCTTCCGACGCAACTGCCTGAACCGGAAAAAGGCTTGCTCAGCTTTGCTCCGGCAGGTCCTGTCAGCGTCGAAGAGGAAGCGGCGGATCTGCGGGAACGCATCGAATCTGGCACCTTGAGCGAACAGGACCTGGACAAGTTCTATTTTATCGGCGCGTAGACAGCTTACAGGTGGGAATCGAGGTTATTACGCATAGCGTCTTTACCCAGTTTTGCGAAACTTGCCAAGCAACACCGATGTTGTTATAATGCCGTGAACATTTGACTCAACCTCGCGGGTTTAGACCGCGTGGGGATGGGCCGTGGATTTTGAAAGAGAGCGAATCTCTTTGATTTGCAGGGCCCGGAAGCTGCCGAATCTGGCAGGGCCAGAGTATGGCCTGCTCTATGGTTTTCTGGGGAGCAGTCGCTCGCTGTTTGAAACCAGTGTAGAGTAGAGGACATAGGTTGGCAAACTGTCGCCGTTTTCTCAGCAATCGGCTGTGCAGTCCTGTTATGTTGACGCGCGGGGAGCGCGCCAGTTGGTGATTTATCCGTGACTGAAAACGCACATGGTGGCACTGAAACTACGTCTCCAGCGCTTGAAGAGCGTGCAGCTCTGATCGAAGCATTACTCTATGTTGCCCCAGGTCCAGTGACCGTTGAAAATCTGGCTGCGGCGCTGGAAGTGAACGGGAATCAGGTAGAGGAGGCGCTTCAGCTTCTGTCAGGTGCCCAGGAAAATCGGGGATTACAGATTCAACGCATAGGCTCCAGGGTGCAGTTGGTCACGTCACCTGACGCGGCCGTCTACATCGAACGCTTTCTGGGTCTCGACCTGCGAACGCGCCTTTCCCCGGCAGCCATGGAAACTTTGGCAATTATCGCCTACCGACAGCCGGTGACCCGTGCACATATCGAAGAGCTGCGAGGTGTAAGCAGTGACGGTGTGCTGAGAACGTTGCTGCACCTTGGCCTGGTCGAACAAGGCGAGAGGCTGGAGCAAGCCGGGCGGCCCTTCCAGTACAGAACAACTTTCGATTTCCTGCAATATTTTGGCCTCAATTCGCTGGAATCGCTGCCCCCGTTGGGGATAACCGAAGCTGAAGATCGATTCGGTGAGGCCGAAGAACCGGAGCAGGGGGAAACAGCAGAAGGCGATACCCACTCACACGACCATTCATGAAACCACTATACGCCTAACCTCGATAGTAGAATAGGGAGATACTTCACATGGCAACCGACCTGTGGCAAATTCGGCGCAAGAAGCGTTATTCGCTCGATGAACTTTCCAAACGCTGCGGCATCCACCCGGGCCTTATCAAAGCCTACGAATTGGGCGAACGAACCATTCCGTTGGCAGACCTGGAAAAACTCGCCCTGGCGCTGGAGGTCGAATCGTGGGACATCAAGGAGTTGTCCGATCCCCCACCGCGAAACTCCAGCCGGTCCCAGCCCCAAGAGCCCCAAGAGCAGCAAGAGCAGCAAGAGCAGCAACAGCCTCCTGACGACGTACGCGGGCAGTCCCGCTACGACTCGTCGCCGAGCTACTCACGATACGCGAACGATATCAGCCAACCCTACGGCAGCAGCCGTCCGGGTTCCGGCAGTAGCGAGCGCCGATCCCACGGAAGCGACCGCGAGCGCCAGGGTGGCTCGCGCTATGATTCGGGCTCTGGCAGCTACGACCGGAGACCTACCTACAACAACCGGGGTCGCTCCCCTTCCAGGTCATCCCGCTCTGGATATCGTGACCGTCGCAGCCAGCCGCGCAAGAAGAGCCCGCGTCGCCAGAAGGCCGCACCAGCCCGGGCGACGCAGATCGAACACTTGAAGAAGTTGCTGGTCCGTCTTGATATGTCCGGAGACGATTTCATGCGCTTGGCAGGCAAGCCGCTTAGCTTGTTGACCCGCAAGGAAGCGGCTCATCTTCTGACGACCTGCCAGGATCTGCTGGCGACACGAAAGCCGCCCAAACCCAAGGGAAAGCGTCAGCGCCCATATCTGCCAGAGTCGGTGGACGAGCACGAACTGGTCTACTTGACGCAGGTGCAGATGGACAAACGAAATCTCAAGTTGACGCTCTTCAACGGCGAGCCGATGGAGGGAACTCTGCTCGGCTTCAGTCCCTACGCCTTGACATTAGCCACGCCAGAGGGACCGGAAGTCACAGTGCAAAAACTGGCAGTCGCGTATTACGCGGTTGATCCTGCACCGGCCGTGGAAGAGGATGAAGAGGACGGGGAATCAGCATGAGTACAGGCGACTATGTTCGTTATTTACGGGCATTGAAGGGTGGACCGACTCCCTATGAGATGGAAAAAACCAGCGGGCTCTCTTCCAGCGTCTACCGGCAGATTGAGCAGCGCTACCGCTCCACTGGCAGTGAGGCAGACTTCACCATACTCGCCGAGTTCTTTGAGGTGCCTCTTGAAGAATTCACTGAACGGGACGCATGGAGCCGAAAGCGGCTGAGTTCATTCCTGGTTGACGCCATGGAGCAGCAAGTCCCGGTGCGTTTTGAACTCCGCTTCGGAGAGAGTATCTCCGGGACCGTAGTGTGGTCTGACCTTGGTGCCGTCATGGTTGCAGGGGAGGACAACCGCGACCTGGTCGTGCAGCGTCACATGATCGATCGGTGGGAAGCGCTGGGCGAGTTTCACCCGTCCGAAGAATTGAGCGAGGACGACAATCCGGAGGGTGAATGGCTGCCGGAAGCCTAAATGCGGTTCTGGTGACTTCCCCTCAGTAATCCTTGGATCGAAATGCCTTGACCCGGCGACGATTTGGTAGTTAAACCGTCGTTGGGTCAGGGTGTTTTTTTTCAGGGGGTGCAGGTTAGCGATTCGTAAATCGATCAGCGATTCGCTATAATGACGACACTGGGCAGTTATCGACAGAGCGGTTGGCATCACTCTTGAACCATAGGAGCGAAGATCTCTCTGAACTGCTGCGGCAACCGTCGTATCTGTCCATCGAAATCGGTACATATCAGGCGGGTAAATCCTGTCACCAGCACCTGGCCCTCTTCGACATCGCCGGAAACAGCTGGGCGCACAACGGCATAGCTGAAGGTCAGTCCACGACTGTCGAGCTTTTTCAGCCAGGTGCGAATCAGAAGCAACTCGTCGTAGACCGCTGGCGATCCATAACGAGCACCGATCTCGGCAATTCGAAAAAAGAAACCGGCTTTTTCCAAATCGGCATAGGAGAAACCTGAATTCCTCATGTAACTGCTGCGGCCTACCTCGAACCAGACGATGTACTGGCTGTGGTGGACGATGCCCATTGCGTCGGTTTCAGCATAGCGAACCCGCACCTTCGTCTTGTCGATGATCTTGTGAGACATAAGTCATACCCTTTGGATACGATCCTTGCAAAACATTAGAGATTCTCTGCAAGCCATTGTAGCTCGGGATGCGATCTCAGGCAAAGAGCCTGGCACCGCCGCCCGGGCAAAAACAGGTGCTTCACAAAAACGGATCAGCTGGCGGGCCATATTCGGTCTCGGCCTCATCTTCCTCATCATGGTTGTCCTCTTACAGGCCGATTGGCGCCCCCGGCGTTCGCCCCTCGACCGCGGCATCGATGCCCTGACCGACGGGCAACGATTCGACCTCGTCCGGTGGGAAGCCGAGGCAATCTCAGGCAAATTGACCAGCGTGTTTCGTAATTCAAACGAAGCACTAACTGAAGAAGAAGAACGCGCCCTGGTACGAGGCTATCTGGTCGACGCGCGGCGAATCGGCCAACTGGAAGATGCGATCGACGAGATTCTCAGTGATCCCCAGGGTGTCGATCCAATAGCAGCAACCGAGCAAGCCCGCGCTGAAGTTGCCGAACTTCGGGAACGCCTCGAGGAAAGAGCGACTGAGGTTGAGACGATTCTTGAGACGCAACTGGCCCGCGAGATAAGAGCCCTGGGCTTGACCACCGTCGGCACCGGTTGGCCACCTCCCAAGCTGAGCTTCACCGAGCCACCCAAGCTATTGGTTCTATCCCCCCGGGATCGCATTGAGCGAATCCGCTCAGTGGATCTGGTTTCCGACCTCGATAACACCGATCGGGAGACGCTGGAACAGGCGGTTGCTGAACAGTTTGACATGGTTGCCTATGTCACCGGCATCGGCGGCTATGGCGCATGGCCTGCCATGATCGTAAACCGATTCGGTCTTCCCTGGACCACGGAGACTATCGCCCACGAGTGGGTGCACAATTACCTTGCCTTTCATCCCCTGGGATGGTCCTTCCTGCAGGGTGGCGATGCGGTCACCATGAATGAGACAGTCGCCAGCATCGTGGGCGAGGAGTTGGGACTCGCGGTCATCGAAACCAATTATCCTGAACTCCTGCCTCCTCCACCTGTACCATCCGGTGAAGTGCCCGACCCGCAGGACGGGACAGAACCGGACGAGTTCGACTTTCGGCAGGAAATGAGGGCAACACGCCTGGTAGTCGATGAATTTTTGGCCCAGGGTCTCGTGGAGGAAGCGGAAGCCTTTATGGAGGCCAGGCGCCTGACTTTCGTCGAACATGGATACCCCTTGCGGGTACTGAACCAGGCATACTTTGCTTTCCACGGCAGCTACGGCACGAGTCCCGCGGCCACTGATCCCATCGGCCCGAAGATGGAACGTCTTCGGCAGTTGAGTCCGTCGTTGCAGGCCTTTCTGCGCCTGGTGGACGGCCTGGTGGATCTGGAAGACCTGGACGCGGCCCTGGAGCGATTGGAGGGAACGGCCGGTGAGGATTCGGGAGCATGAGATGGCACTCGCCGCTGGTGCCGGGCAGATTCATCGCAAGAGACAACCGCTTCCGCGCTTCAGCATGCCTGGAGGATGGCCGAACCGTGTCAGTACACGTTGCCAATTCCGGCCGACTCAGTGAGCTTTTCAGGCCCGATACACCTGTCTGGATCCGGCCTGCTTCAGCCGCTCACCAGAGAAAGACCTGGGGCGATCTTACGTTGGTCGAATATGAGAACACGCTGGTTGCGGTGGACGCGCGGCTGCCCAACCACCTGGTAGCGGAAGCGCTGCGAGCGGGGAAACTGCGGGGATTTTCCGTACCGACAGCGATTCAATCTGAGGTCACGGCCGGTCGAAGCCGATTGGATTTCCTGCTGACCTTTGACGAAAACAAGGC
Organism: Chloroflexota bacterium; assembly: GCA_034717495.1. NCBI lineage: Bacteria > Bacillati > Chloroflexota > Chloroflexota bacterium. Next base: position 18,528 of record JAYELL010000081.1, read on the forward strand.
CTGCTGGATGGAGACCAAATCGGTAACCCTGGTGCAGCAGGGAACGGCGCTTTTCCCCGACGCGCCTACCGAACGCGGCGTGCGACATCTGAGAAAATTGTTGTCGCTTCACCGGCAAGGCAATCGAACTGCGGTGGTGTTTGTCGTTCAGCGCGAAGATGCACAGACGTTTTCCTGCCATCCCACTGCTCACCCAACCTTCACGTCGACGCTGAGGGAGGTCGCAAGTCAGGGCGTGGGGGTCTACGCCTGCCGGTGCAAGGTCACGCTGCGGGGAAGCGAGATCAGCGGGTCGTTGCCCGTAGTGCTCTAATTTCAACCGGACTTGACAGAAGTTCTCTTTCGTGGGATAATAGTGCTGTGCTGGTACAAACCAGCCCCCAAAATCGCTATCCTTATCATAGGAGGTGATGCTAATGATTGAAAGTCGTAAGCAAAGCGCCGTAGCATCACCTCTGTTTTCACAGTAGATGCTACGGCGCGAAAAGCAAAGAGGCTGCCTTCGGGCAGCCTCTTTGTGTTTTCTCTCTTGCTTTTCCCCGCTATTTTCCGGCAACGTAGAGATACTTGTTCCAAACCTCCCGCTGACCTATCTCTCCCAGCATGGCCATGGCCACATAGCGGGGGCGATACGGCTTTCTGCGGAGCGCCATGCGCGCCTCCCTGGGCGTGCGATTCCCCTTGCGCTGGTTGCACGGGCGGCAAGCCACAGCCACATTCTCCCACTCGGTCCGGCCTCCCCTGCTACGCGGCATAACATGATCGATGGTTAGATCGCCCCGGCCCGGCGTTGCGCCACAATATTGGCAGGTGTATTGATCACGTGCCAGGATAGTGCGCCGGGACAGTGGCAAGGTCAACCGGCGCGGGATGCGCACGTAGTATACCATTCGGATGACCAACGGCACGGGCAGTGACAGTTTTTCGGCGCGCAACCGGGCTTCCGCTGCCTCCAGCAGTTCCGCTTTCTCCTTGAGCAGTAACACAATAGCCCGTCTGATTGACACGACACTCAAGGGCTCATAGGTCGCATTCAGCACCAATACCGATTTCATGCAGTCAATGGCCTCCCGTTCCCTGTGCCCACCACAGGGTTGCCGGAACGAAAAAGGCGCCCAGAATCGGATCGAAGCTGGGCGCGTCGCGAATGGCTGTGGGGTGACCAACGGGGCTTGAACCCGCAACCTCCTGGGCCACAACCAGGTGCTCTGCCGTTTGAGCTATGGTCACCATAATACTGTATACAAGACCATCAACCGGTGCGATACCGCCGATGAGAGCTCGGGGACGTGGATTCGAACCACGATTAGAGGATTCAAAGTCCCCGGTCCTGCCATTGGACGATCCCCGAAGGATCCGTTCAGAGAAGCCGGCAGTACGAATCCCGTAAACTGGCCAACTCCCTAAGCTGTGTTCGGGCCTATTATACGCGAAAGAGCTATTTCGTCAAGAAGAAAGCAACAAACATCGGTAATTCTAACTCCCCTCCCCGATTCGGGAAGGGGCCGAGGGTGGAGTTATGAGAGTCACCAGGGTGGGGGGATTATTCCGGGAAGGGATACTCTGGTCGCCGATTGAGAAACGTTACCCTTTGTCAAAAAAAAGGTGCCGAGACCCAGACTTGAACTGGGGACAACTTGATTTTCAGTCAAGTGCTCTACCAACTGAGCTATCTCGGCACAAGAACGAAAAATGGCTAACGGCAAATGGCGAGTTGTCGCAATCTGCCATCAACCATCATGTTCCAGAGCGGGCGATGAGATTCGAACTCACGACCTTCTCCTTGGCAAGGAGATGTTCTACCACTGAACTACGCCCGCATGGGTTATGGTTATCGATCCGCTGTGAAACCAGATGCTCTGAACACCTGATCCTGCAGGTGGACCCGGTCGGATTCGAACCGACGATCTCCTCCGTGCAAGGGAGGCGCCTTCCCACTAGGCCACGGGCCCATGCACACTGCTCGGGCGGAGGTGCCGACGAGAGGACTCGAACCTCCACGCCCAAAGGGCAACAGATCCTAAGTCTGTAGCGTCTGCCAATTCCGCCACGTCGGCACGGGTGGGCGGCGGATCAAATTCAAGCTGGTGGTACTCCCGATTCTGTTCTATCCGTCATCTGTCTCCGGGCTGAATCAGCCCAGGCAGCTCCTGATTTGCCGGGTGTGACCCGACCTCACCGTCGCCGCTGCGACGAGACCGAACTACGCCCTTGAAAGGGAGGCCCATACCGTCGTTCGACGGATGGCCACTTTCGTTGCCCGGCCCACTCGCCTTGCTCCCAGTTGCACGCTCGCCTAGCCGGTGCCATTACTGTCACCGCTGGTGGGCTCTTACCGGGCCATCTGACCCCCTCGCCTCTGCGAGGCCACCGTTTCAGCCCTGACGCCGCCAGGCGCCGGGATTGCTTTCTGTTGCGGTTGTAGTCACCAAGGTGTTTCCACCCGGTGCCCTCACTTACTGTTTCATGAGGCAACCTTCCACTGCCGGAGCAATGGTGGGAGTCGGGAAGTTCCTCTAGCCACCCAATGAATGGATGACCAGCGACGGATCTCCAGCTTGTTTGTCCTTTTTCATTGTTAAGGTCTGCCGCCATCAGCGTCAAAGATTATACCACGCGGGCCTGTGATTGTCAATTTCCGCGTCAAAAAACCAGCAATTCACCAGGAATGAACCACAGCGCTGTCCTGAGCGTAGCCGAAGGAAAAACGCAGATTGGCGATGATCAATCCAAAAAAAGGATCGGCGATGATCTGCGCCGGAGGTCTGCGGTGAAATCAAAAAACAACATGACCGCAAGATGAACGCAGACGTGTCCTGAGCGTAGCCGAAGGGTGAACGCTGATCAGACATCAGAAGAGATCACAGGAGCCACTTCATTTGACTGGGTCGGTCCCTCGACCCACCACTGGCCATCGCTGCCAACTTCCTTTTTCCAGATGGGCACTACCGACTTCAGCCGCTCGATGGCGTAACTGCACGCGTCAAAAGTGCCTGCCCGATGGGCCGCTGCGACGGCAATAACCACGCTGGTTTCACCGATCTCCAGCCGCCCCACCCGGTGAACGATACTCACCGCCGCCACCTGAGGCCACTGTGCCATGACCTGGGCACCAATCCCGGCCAACATTTCTTCGGCCATCTCGGCGTATGCCTCATACTCCAGATGATCTGTGATCAATTCCCCGGTCTTTCCGCGGACAACGCCAGAGAACAGGGTAATCGCGCCGCGGGAGGCCTCGGAAACCCGGCTGGCCACTTCATCGAGAGAAAGGGGTTCCGTGGTGATTTCGAATAGTTTGACCGTTTCGCCGACACCGCCGCTGACCGGCGGGAAAAGAGCTACCTCGTCACCATCGGCCAGTTCGGTGTTTTCCCCCACATAGGCCCGGTTCACCGCCGCATAGACCGCGCCGGAAGCCCCCGGGAGCGAGGGGTAGATATCACCCAGACGCTCTGTCAACTCTTTGACCGTGGTTCCAGCCGGGATATCCAGCTTACGTTCGGACTCGCCCGTTGCCGTTTTCAAGGCGGCAAAAAACCGCACTCGCACATTGATCCTGTCGCTCATGATTGTTTCGCTCGCCATGTGCCGCTCTTTCCACCCCGTTTCTCCAGCAGCCGGATTCTATCGATCACCATGCCCCTGTCCAGGGCCTTGGCCATGTCGTAGATTGTCAAAGCAGCTACCGAAACTGCGGTCAGCGCTTCCATTTCTACCCCGGTTGTGCCGCGGCAACGCACGGTCCCCGTAATGATCAACCTGCTGCCAGGCGCATCCGCTGTTATGTCCACCTCAATCTGGCTCAACAACAGCGGATGACAGAGAGGAATTAACTCCGACGTGCGTTTGGCGGCCATGATGCCAGCCAGCCGGGCGGTGCCCAGCACATCACCCTTGGCAGAATCGCCGCGCCGGATGGCGGCCAGGGTCTCAGGAGCCAGGTGCACCTCACCACGAGCCACGGCCACCCGCTGGGTGTCGTTCTTGTGGCCGACATCTACCATGCGAGCCGTCCCCTCGTCATCGAGATGAGTCAAGCCATCCCTGGTGTGATCGGATTCGTTTGGCACATCAGTCATGATTATTCCCACTTACTTCAGTTCGAAGCCAGATGTCGTCGAAGACCAGCACAGGCCTTTCGGTTCCGGCCGGAAGCGTCCCATCTGCCTGTTCCAGTAACAGCAGGCCGTGGGCACCGGTGATGGAAAGCAACCGGCTGGAGGCCTGGCTACCGGTGGATCGGGCAACAAATCGGTTTCCGTGCCGCTGCAAGATAACCCGGTGATACTCGGGGCGCTCTGGATCCAGTGTGAAGGGATGGCCCAACACCGCTGATACAAGGGGCAGTCCTGCTCCTGCACTGGCATGGCCCATCATACGCCGAATGGCAGGGCCCACAAAGAGTTGGAAGGTAACCGATGCCGAAACCGGATTGCCCGGCAGAGCAAAAACGGGGCGCTCGATGGCACCAGGGCTTTTGCCCGGCGGCGCCACCGTCGCGAAGGTCAAGGGCTTGCCAGGTTTCATGAGCACCCGTCCAAAATGCACCTCTCCCCACTGCTGCAACAACGGTTTCAACAGGTCCAGTTCACCCATGCTGACCCCGCCCGAGGTCACCAGCAGATCGGCCAGCTCCAGTCCGTTGGCCAATGCATTCTCCAGATCGCCAGGTCGATCCCGGATGATTCCCAGATCAAGCGGATCGCCGCCGGCCTGCCTCACCATAGCCAACAAGGTCGTACGATTGCTGTCCCATACCTGGCCCGGACCCAGAGGCTGCCCTGGATTCTCCAGTTCGTCACCGGTGGAGAAGACGCCCACCACCGGGCGCCGGCATACTGAAACGATGCATTGCCCCACCGATGCCACCACCCCGAGGCGGGTTGGGTCCAGGACCGTGCCGGCAGGCAAGAGCAGGGCGTCCGCCTGAACGTCGCTACCCATCCTGCGAATACCAAGGCCAGGCGCCAGTTGTTCACGCTTGAAGGGAGTAACGAGTCCCTGCAACTCGTCGGCCTCCTCCACCTTGACAACGGCATCTGCCCCGGCTGGCAACGGCGCGCCCGTGGTGATACGCACTGCAGTATCCGGCTCAACCACCAGATCAGTTACCCTGCCGGCCATCTGCTCGCCGATCAGCCGGCGCGATCGGTAGCCATCCTGCACACGCAAGGCAAAACCGTCCACGACGGCGGCATCAAACGGAGGCAACGCCCGGGATGAACGGACATCCTCTGCCAGTACCATGCCCAGCGCTTTTTCGAGCGAAAGATCGATCACCGGCAAGGGCTGGGCATGATGCAGAATTATGGAAAGCGCCTCCTGGACCGGCACCATGGGGTAGAGTGATTCGCGCATTGTGCTGTGATACTATGCAGGAAGATTACCAGCTCAGGCCGTTGCGCAAACGGTCGCGGCAATTACAGGCCTCTCGGGCAGGTTCGCCCGCTTTCAGCAAGCCGCCGTCGTACTCGAAATCGCCCCAGGCCTGCCAGCCATCCATCACGAACGGAACGGGGCCGTCAGCAGCTACCCACAGGCCATTGTAACGCCGGCTGATGTGGAGATGAGTGCTTTCAGCGGCGCCCCCTTCGCAGGAGGGACGGCCGACCCGATCACCCGTCTCCAGAAGGTCTCCCTCGGCGACTCGATCGGTGATGTGCAGATATTGAAGCACCCAGCCAGTCCGCGCATCGCCATCGCCGTCCAGATCGAGCAAAATCTCACCGCTGTCGTTGCGCGCAACCACACCGGGCGCTACCGCCACAGCCCAGGAGTCCGCCGGAAAACAGTTGCCTATACCGGCATCGTGGGGCACGAAGTCGAGCGCGGACCATCCGCTGCCACTGCCCCAGCCACCATGGGGGCCACCGGTCAGATACCACCACTCGGCGGCGCTAAAGGGCAATTGCATTTGGGGTTGGGAATCCAGGGCAGGTTGCACAGGCCCGGTGTCCAGAGCCATGGGATCGCCAAAAAGGCGCTGGTACGTGTCCGAGAATCGAGCGAGTTCGCTCTCCAGATCGTTCCAGTCCGAATCGGCGGCCAGAACCCGCTGCACTGCCACAGTAGCTGGGTTCAGGCCTGGCGCACCCCGGGCAATGTTGCCATCCTTGGAACGCATGGCTGTCTCCCCGCGATCCTGCCAACCATAGTACCCACGATTCAACTCGTTGGCGGTCCACTCGAGCTGAGAAAGCAATCCAGGGGCTCCGCCGTAGTGGCCAAGGGGATAGTCAAGAGCCAGTCCTTCGGGAGCGGGATCGGTCACCCAGCCACTGCGCGACTCCATCACGGAAAGAAGCACCCTGGGGCCGACACTATAGCGCAGTGCGACCCGTTCAATCACATCGGCTGCCCCCCATTCCTCGCCGTTGAGCCCGGACATGGAAAATTGGGAGAGGTAGCCTCCCTGCTGTTCGATGAACTTCTCCAGGTCGAAATCGACGTAGGCAGGACCGAAAACCAGTTCACTGTCGGGCAAGAGAACTTCATCGGGCGTCATCCGATCAGTTTTGTGGGGAACAATCAGCCCTTGACCCAGCGATAGAAAATCGGGGTCTTCGATGTTGCTGTATTCGACTATCTTGTTCATGGCGACCCCGTAGCGAGCGGCAATGCTGCCAAGAACCTGGCCTGGCCGAACGCTGGTGAACTCAGTTGCCACATCCGGTGCCACCGTGGGGCCGGGAGTCGCTGTGTTGGCAACCACAGGGAGCTGCGCCGCTTCAGCCGGTCCGGTCTCCTCGAGGGCAGTCGGTTTAGCCGTCAGGCTGGCGGTCGGTGTGGCGGCAACATTGGCAGCCCTGGTTGGGATCTGTTCCCGGGGCGCGCCCATGGCTAACGGCGTGCCGACCGTTTCGGCGACCGACCCGGCCACTTCGACAACCGGGGAGGCGCCGCTTTCCGGGGCTGAAGCGCGCAGCAGGCCAAAGCCGCCAGTCGCAAAGAAAGCTGCGCCAACAAGGAGAATAGCCGCTGGTATCAACCAGAATACAGGTCGTATTTTCACGATGGGAGGTGAAGACCGGGTAGAGTCAGGACCTTTGTCGCCTCAATCATGGTCCTAATAGAATTCAGTATAAACATTGGTTTCCCAGAAAGCCCGGTAGCCATCATCTCTGCTGCCTTTGCATACGCCGTCCAGGGAACACCTGCCCGGGCAATCATAGTCGATCGCCTGAATGTAGGTGCATCGATCCATTTTTTGGCAGGTTTGTTGGCCACAGATAGGCTCATGATCGTAGAAACAGCAACTGCGGCCCAGGTGCCAGATCCATTTATCGAATTCAAAGACAGTTACCCCGCTGTGAACAATGACCCGATCACAGGCATCGGAGACCGCTGCACGCACGGCATGGTTGATTGCACCCGGCACCAATGCCTGCTGCAACAAGGCAATCCGCAAACCGGGGTCGATAACCTCAACGATTCCCGACCGCAGCGCCACGCGCATGGCATGATAGTCCATGCACACTTTCAGATTCTCCGGATCTGCGAGAGACCAGACACCGGCGGCATCCAGCTGGCCCACCAATAGCTGGGCCTTTTTATCCAGGGGATCGCTGAAGGCAGGGATTTGCCTTAGCCTGTCGAAGATACCGCCGTCACCCTCGATACGGCCACCGGCCTGCTGAAAGAGCGCCATCGCCTGGCCATCGTAGGTCTCGTTGAGAACTTCAGCCACCTCGTGAAGCTGTCGCAGCCGTTCGTCCACGCGATCCACGGTAGCATTGCCGGGGTCAAAATCATCGGAGAGTATGGCTCGCAGGCGGTCCCTGTCGATACGCGCCATCGCCTCGGCCGATGACATCTCATCGACAACCCGTCGCGTGGCACGAACCAGGTAGTCCCAGCCGCGGCACCACCGTCCATCGATTGTGCCATCCAGGCTCTTGGTATGCTGGCAGATGGCAATCACGAAGGTCCAGTAGTTGGCCTCGCGCCGGGACTCAGCCAGATCGGCCGGGACAAACAGATATTCGTCAGGCCGAACAGATTGTTCACGCAGTTCCCTGCCGATGGCCTGACATTGAGACTCGTTGACGATGATCATATATCGAGGATTGCCGGGAGAAGAGAGGAAAGAATTCGACCGAACTCACCCTGTATCTTGCAATGCCTGGCCCCAAACTATCGCCCGATCACCTTCCGCCAGAAGCACCGGCTGGCTGCGCTGCATGATGGTATCGGCGTTGATGACACACTTTATTACCTCAGGGCAAGAGGGAATCTCGTACATCACTTCAAGTAGCACGGACTCCAGGATGGTACGTAAGCCCCGGGCACCGGTCTTCAGTTTGATGGCCTCTTCAGCCACCGCCTCCAGGGCATCAGGAGTGAAGATCAATTCCACCTCGTCGAGGCTGAAAAGCCGTTGATACTGTTTTACCAGCGCGTGTCTCGGTTCCGTAAGGATCAAGACAAGGGCATCCTTGTCCAATGGGTCGACGCTGACGTTCACCGGCAATCGTCCAACGAATTCAGGGATCAAGCCATATTTCATCAGGTCGTCAGCGATAACTTTGCGTAACAGATCGGCTTTTTGTTGTTCGGGGTCAAGCCGCTTCTTGCCGCTGGCTCCAAAGCCCATGCGGCTTGGACCTTCCACGCGGCGAGCGACCACTTCTTCCAGATCAGAAAAAGCGCCGCCGCAAACGAACAAAATGTTCTTGGTATCGAGCTTGATATACTCCTGGGAGGGGTGTTTCCGCCCACCCTGAGGTGGAACGTTTATCACGGCGCCTTCGACCATCCTGAGCAGCGCCTGCTGCACCCCCTCACCTGACACATCGCGGGTGATAGAGGGATTGTCGCCCTGCTTGCGCGCGATCTTATCGATCTCGTCAATATAGACGATCCCCATCCTGGCGCGGTCGATATTCCATTCAGAGGCATGCAGCAGACCAACCAAAACGTTCTCCACGTCCTCCCCGACGTAACCCGCCTCGGTAAGGTTGGTAGCGTCTGCAATCGTAAAGGGAACGTCCAGGATACGAGCCAGGGTCTGGGCCAGCAAGGTCTTGCCACATCCGGTTGGCCCAATCAACAGGATATTGCTTTTCTGAAGTTCGACATCGGTGAAAAGCGTGCCGGAGGCAATGCGCTTATAGTGATTGTAAACAGCGACGGCCAGAACCTTTTTTGCCTGGTCCTGGCCAACGACATACTGATCCAGGCGCTCGACTATCTCCTTGGGCAAGGGAACCCGTTCCAAGGGCAGTTGCCCTTCTGAATCACCGACAGGCTGCTCTTCCTGCAGGATCTCAGCACATAGATCCACGCACTGGTCGCAGATGTAGACATCGTCAGGTCCCTGGATTAGCCGGGTGACCTCTTCTTCGGTGCGCTGGCAGAAAGAGCATGTAGTCATAGGCCTTTATTCTTCGCCTTCGTCTTTGGCTTCGTCTTTGGCTTCAGCTTCAGCTTCAGCTTTGGCTTTACCTTCGGCTTCGCCTTCGTCCTGAAGGACTTTGACGATGCCACTGGTATCGCCGACCACCTCGTCGACAAGGCCGTAGTCCTTGGCTTCGAGAGCCGTCATCCAGCGATCGCGATCAAAGTCCGCTTCGATCTGTTCAACAGCCTGGCCCGAATGCCTGGAAAGGATATTGAACAGCTGGGTCTGGACGCGCTCCAGCTCTTTGTACTGGATGCGCACATCGGGCGTGTAGCCCTGCGCACCGCCGCCAGCCGGATGCATGTGAATCGTGGCATGGGGCAAAGCGAAGCGTTTGCCGGGATCGCCCGCAGCCAGAAGCACGGTACCCATGCTGGCTGTGACGCCCACCGCCCAGGTACTCACGGGCGCAGGCACCATCTGCATCGCATCGTAGATAGCAAGACCGGCATACACCGAACCACCCGGCGTATTGATGTAAACCTGGATGTCGCGCTCCGGATCCTCCCGGCTAAGATAAAGCAACTGGGCGACAATCAAGTTGGCGATCTGATCGGAAATGGGGGTGCCCAAAAAGATAATGCGTTCCCGAAGCAACAGTGAATATATATCGTAAGCTCGTTCGCCGCGCGCCGTAGTCTCAATCACCATCGGCACCAGCGATTCTGGCAGTCTATCGCTCATAACTCTCCTCACGCAAGAATTCAAAAAAGGTGTCGACCCGCCAGGAACGGACAGGCCGGCTAGTTGGTTTCGGCTTCTTCCTCTTCCTCATCCTGTGTGTCCTGTGCTGCATCTGCCGAATCTTCCTCTTCGATTTCGGCGGTCGCAACCGGCGTTTCTTCCTCTTCTACCAGCGCATCTTCCTCAGATGACTGATCGCCGCTAATGGGAGCTGGCTCGTCCAATGCCGTACCATCAGCAATGGCCAACAGCCGGTCTATCGACTTGCGACGCAGGATCTGCCGGCGCATTGCGGAGCGCCCCCCTTCGGAGTCCAGCATCTCGATGATACCTTGCGCGTCGTTGGAGGATTCGATCAACTCAGTCCTGTACTCCTCCAACTCCTCATCGCTGACCTCCAGGCCCTCGGCTTCCACCAGCTTGTCGAGCACCAGATCACTCTGCAATCGCATTTCAGCGACTCCGCTAAGCTGTTCACGGAACTGTTCCTGAGTCTGACTTGTCAGCCGCAGGTATTCGTTGAGGGGTAACCCGGAACGCTGAAGTTCATCGGCCTGTTCCCGAGCCAGTTGGTCTTTCATTTCCTCGGCCAGCACGGGAGGGAAGTCCAGCTTCTCTGCCGCCTCGACGAAGGCCTCCATTACAGCGTTAGCATGTGTGCTGTCAGCAACCTGCTGTCGCTGTTCAAGCAAACCCTCGCGAATGGCTTCCGTCAGCTCTTCAAGGGTATCGTAGTCTCCAACCAGCGGTGCCAGGCCATCATCGATCTCAGGGACATCGTGCCGCTTCACGCTATGGACCTCCGCGACGAAATGCGCTGAGACACCCGCTCTGTCACCAGACCAGTCCTCGGGATAATCGATATCGAACTCGACATTTTCGCCAGCCTTCAGGTCCACGAACTTCTGATCAAAGCCGGGCGGAAAGTCCTCTCTCTCCTCCTGCAAAATCAGTTCAAACGCATCATCCTCGACGAAGGTCCCGCCGCCGTCAGATCCCACCAGCGCCATTGTGATCATGTGGCCAATGGTGGCTGGTTCATCCTCGACCGGGACCCACTCGGAGAAACTCTCCTGAATCCCATCCAATTGACCCTGGACATCCTCTTCGGAAACCTCGACTTTCGGTCGCTCGACGCGGATTGTCCGATAGTCTCCCAGGTCAACCTCGGGAGGCATGGGCAGGATAACCTTGTAAACCAGAGGATTAAGGGTTATGTCGTCCATCGAACCCGGGGCGATAGGCTTCAGCCCCGATTCCTCCAGTGCCTGTTCATACACCTTGTCGCCCAAATCCTCGGCGACCTGCTCGATGAGGACCTCTTTGCCGTAGGTGCGCACGACGGCCGAATAAGGCGCCTTTCCCTTGCGGAACCCAGGTATCTGGTACTCCCTGGAAATCTTGCGTGCAGCCTGACGAAGTGCCTGATTGACCTGTTCTTCGTCGGGCTCGATGCTCATCAGAATCTGGCAATGCTCCAAAGGTTCGGTTGTGATCTTCAAAACTTTGATTTTCTCCTTTCAATTAACAAAGAGCCGGACGCGGCAAACTGCGCCCGGCACTCCGTTCTTTCTGGCACGAATTATAGCATACATCCGAAAAATGCCCCAAGCTGCGGAACAGAAAACAGCAATTCCAAATATGCGATGGAGTCCAGGCTTCAGCTTCGGTTGTGATTGTTCTGATTTCACCGCTGATTTTCGCTGATCTTTTTTGGATTGATCAGCGTTTATCGGCATTTATCCCTTCGGCTACGCTCAGGACAGTGCTGCGGTTCATTTCCGCCCGCCCTGGTCCTGTCTGCGAAAAAGGGTTGCATCCCGGACTACCCTGTCTACGACGTAGTCCCGGTCCAGATAACCATGAAGCTCGCTGTGGAACCGGGATGCATCGCGATCCTTCTCCAACAGCACCACGTAGGCCGGTTTTCCGCGCATTATGCGAGCCAGCTCACTGGATGGATCGATTCCCGCGACAGCCGCGAGGGCTTCATCGGTCAGCAAACGAGGCAAAACATAGCGAGTCGGGGCCTCCACACCTGCCAGAAAGTAGATAACAGGTTCGTAGTCGGCCACATACACGGTCTGCCCCGGTTCGAGCCTGTCCCGAAGGTAGCTGCCGATGTAAGCAGGTTCGTCGACTCGTTCCCCTCTGCCGAGCGCAAAGAGTACAGAATCTACAGAGCTCGTCACAGGCCGCCAAAGGGGCAGAATGACGCCCATGGCGAGCAGAGCCAGCAGCCCGAATCCGACCAGTCTGGACTTATGGGTTGAGCCGGTTGTCCATGCCAGAATTTCCGTGAACAGGATGCTCACGATCAGACAGAGCGGGGGCAACAACTGAAGAAAATAGTGCCAGAAGTAGCGTCTCGCGAGAAGAATCCCCATAAGATCGATGGCCAACCAAACGCAGAGAAGCAGAAGATTCAGCCTGCATTCCTGTCGGGCTTTGGCCGTCACAAAAAGCACCATAGGCAGCAACAGCAGGGACCCCCAAAGAACAAAGTTGTGTCTCAACTGGGCGCTGAGCGTGCTGCCCAACTCCGTGAGCGAGAAAATTGCCAGCGCATTGTAGCGTAAATTTGCCAGGATTGTAGCATCCACGTACTCAGGCAGGTGTCCCGATAGCAGGAAAGTCAGAACCACGACAGCCATGGGGATCAACACCCCTGCCAACAGCGTCACAGCACCATACAGCACGTCACGAACTGGATACCGCTTGCGCGCCCCTGTTATCGCCAACAGCATCAGGGCTGCGATGAGATCATAGATCACCGCATATTTGATTTGCAGAGCCACCCCCAAGGCAAGGCCCGCCAACAAAATGGTGCGGCCGCCGTTCGATCCAGTGGGCTGGTCGAAGGCAACGGTTTGCCAAAGCAAATAGAATCCCAGAATCACAAATGGTGCAAAGAGGACTTCACTGTTAGCCGCCAATCCACCGTTCTGCAGGCTGAAAGCGGCATATAGCAGGCCAGCCAGGATTCCTGACCACCCATTGTGAAATCGATCTTTTCCGAACTTGTACAGGAGAAAGCAGGAAGCAGTGACTGCCAACCATGTCAGGACGCGAATCGCAACGATGGAGCGGCCAAAAAGAAGCTGCGCCAGCGCAAACAGCAGGTAAATGCCTGGTGGCTTGTGATCCCAAACCGCGGTGTAGGGCAGATGGCCCTCCAGCATACCGCGGGACATCAGCAGGTAAATACTCTCATCCCAGTCTACCACAGACTGCTCAAAGGCAGGCACACGAAGAAAACCAACTGTCAGGAAAAACAAGAGCAGAACCAGAAGATCAAACCAACGACCGGTTTGGCTCAATGAGGGTTTTCGATCGATTCCGCTTTCCGGGAAGAGTACTGCCATTGTCGAAACCGCTTCCAGAAGACCGCGGACGGCAGACCGCAGACGGCGGTCAGCTTCCAGAAGACCGCAGACGACAGACCGCAGACGGCGGTCAGCTTCCAGAAGACCGCAGACGACAGACCGCAGACGGCGGTCAGCTTCCAGAAGACCA
>JAYELL010000082.1 GCA_034717495.1 Chloroflexota bacterium
CGTCGAAGAGCAGTTCCTGGCAGTTGGTCGGCGTCAGCCGCCGCATCTCCAGGCCGGGGCGATGGACGATCACTTTGCGCAGTTTTCCCACTTCGGAATGTGCGCCAAATCCTGTAGTCATTTTAGTCTCTTCTTGGTATCTGGTTTTCCACTATACCTGCTCGATAATCGTGCCCGCTTCGCCTCATTTTCTGACTTCCTACTGTTCACTGTTCACTGTTTACTGCTCACCGATTAATCTCCCAGCGTGGCAACCATAATAGCCTTGATGGTGTGCAACCGGTTCTCGGCCTCGTCGAAGACGATGGAGGCTTCCGATTCGAATACTTCCTCGGTCACTTCCATGGCCTTGATGCCGAATTTTTCGTAGATTTCCTCACCCACCTTCGTGTCGGTGTTGTGGAAAGCGGGCAGGCAGTGCATGAATTTGGTGTTGGGATTGCCGGTCATCTCCATCGCTTTGGCATTGACCTGGTAGGGCAGCAACAGTTCGATGCGTTCCGCCCACACAGAGTCGGGCTCACCCATGGAGACCCACACGTCGGTGTAGAGGAAATCGGCGCCCTTGACGCCAGTGGCCACATCATCGGTGATGGTGAGGCGGGCGCCGGTTTCGGCGGCAATGGCGCGGCAGGTCTCGACCAGAGCTTCGTCCGGCCAGAGAGATTTTGGCGCACACAGCCGCACATCCATGCCCAGCTTGCAGCCGCCGACCATGAGCGAGTGGCCCATGTTGTTGCGGGCGTCGCCCATGAAACAGTAGGCGATATCGGGCAGGTCCTTGTAGCTGTGCTCGGTCATGGCCAGTACGTCGGCCAGGATTTGGGTAGGATGGAATTCGTCGGTGAGGCCGTTCCACACGGGCACGCCGGCATACTGGGCCAGGGTTTCGACCAGCTCCTGACCAAAGCCCCGGTACTCGATGCCGTCGTAGGTGCGGCCCAGCACCCGAGCCGTGTCCTTCATGGTCTCCTTCTTGCCGATGTGGGAGCCGCTGGGTCCCAGGTAGGTAACGTTAGCGCCCTGGTCGTAGGCAGCCACCTCGAACGATGTGCGGGTGCGGGTCGATCCTTTTTCGAAGATCAGGGCGATGTTTTTGCCCGCCAGCCGCTGCTGTTCGTAGCCGCCGTATTTGGCAGCCTTGAGGTCTGCCGACAGCTTGAGCAGGAACTTGATCTCCTTGGGCGTGAAGTCGAGCAGTTTGACGAAATTGCGGTTGCGAAGATTGAAAGCCATTTTTTACCTCCATTGAAAAAAATGTGCGGTTTTGCAATTGTAGGGGCAGCGCCTTGTGCCTGCCCTCATCGGGCGACCACCAGGGTGCGCCCCTACCAGAAAATCATCCCTGGCATGAACACATCGGGCGACCACATTTGTGCCTGCCCACATCGGGCGACCACAAGGGTACGCCCCTACCAGAAAATCATCCCTGGCATGAACACATCGATGCTCAGGGGCAGTGCTTAGTGCGGTTTGCAAGAAGATTGTTGAGCAACCCTGCGGGCCGCCCGCTCTGTCACCCGGCCCGACCAGCAAGATGCGGGAGATCAACCGTCGTGAAGGACTTTCTTAACTAGCCTTTCTTTTTCTTCTTCTTCGGCTTCTTGCCCCCAGAACCCTTCTTTGATTTTTTCTTTCCGGTCTTCTGGGACCCCTTCCCCTTGCCAGTCTTCTTTTTGGCTTTCTTGTCCGGTTTCTTTGCCTTCTTTTTGCTCTTCTTCTTGGGTTTCTTCACGACCACCACTGTCGCAGCCAATGCGGCGGCTGGAGCCGCATCCCCACCGGCAGGCCGTTCCAGAATCGCCCTGGTAGCTCCTGGCTCTATCTCAGAAAGAACTGGGCCGGAAATCGGCTCGGGCTGTTTTTGATCCAGCACATCCTCTGGGAAGATGACCAGGCGCTCTTTGCGGAATCTACCAAGCCAATAGCGGACCTGTCCAAGCGTCTGCCCCGTTCGTTGGGCCGCCGCCGGCTGAGAAACCCCCTCGTCGATGGCCAGCAGGGCCTGTGCCCGTTGAGCATGGGGGGAGGCGCCCTCGGCGATCCGCAGACAGGCCGCTCGCTCCTTTTGGCTGAGCAGTTGGTCCGAAACACCTTGTGTCTCTTTTTGCTGTTTGGCCAGATTTTTGCTCGTCATCGGAATTACCTCCATGTGGTCTTCATACCAAGAGTGAGTGCCTAAATACCGGTCTCGGCCACAATTCGGCCCGACTCCACGGCATCCACCAACGCCTGGTAGTCGCGTTCCGTTTGATCAGCATAGGCCACGGCAAAATCTGCGATTGCGTTGGCAAAGGTGTCGCTCTTACCGATGTAACCCGCTATATTGGCTTCATCTCCTGTTCGAGTGTGGGCCCGGGCCAGACAGAGACTGCAGATACCAACATAGGTCTCATAGCCCTGCTCGTCCATGGTGGTTACATCGGCCGAGCCCTTCATATCCTTCAATTGACGCCAGTAGAAATCGAGATCGGTAACCACGCTGCTGTGCCATCCCAAAAACATGTCACTGACAGCCTGGATCAAGCGCTGGCCGGTCACGATACGCTCGGCATGTTGAAGATAGACGCGTTTGCCCAGATAGGCTTCCAGAGCCGAAGGCCCCGCCTCCTTGAGTTGCAGCATCAGCGCGTCATCCTCGCCTTCGCCTTGAAGCAGAACAATCGAACAGCGGGTTCCCACACTGCCCACGCCACCGACCCGCAGTGCGCCGTCGACTATCCGATAGCGCCGCAGGAGAAATCGTCTTTCGTCGGGCAGGCTGTCAAGATACCCATTCCAGGCCTGTAATACGGTTTCCCGGGAAAATATGGCAGCGCTCGCCTTGACCAAGAGAGCATCAATGTCACCCTCGCGAAAGGGCACCAGCAAGGGCGGATCGCCGATGATACGCCTCTGTCCATTTTCCACCCGGGTAAGCTTTTCCAATGTCTGCTCGTGGCTATGGGAAAGGGCCTTGTCGACCATCTTTTCAGCGCTCTTTTGACCCTTCCTGGACGATTTCTCAAAAACATCCAGGAGTTTGTCAACACTCACATGATAGTACCAGACCTCGAGCGTAGTCAACTGGGTCAGCTGCGCCATGGCCCAGCGATAACGTTCCGCGACCGCGATCGCCATCTTGCGACATTGTTTCTCCTTGAAGCCATTCTCACGGGCAGCGACGACCGCGCTGGCTGCCAGGCGTTTGAGATCCCACTCCCAGGGGCCGGGATAGCTTTCATCGAAATCATTGATATCGAACACCAGACGGCGCTCTGGTGAAGCGAAGACGCCAAAGTTGGAAATATGGGCGTCGCCGCACAATATGACATCGAGACCGGTCACCGGTGTGTCCGCCAGGTCGCAGGCCATCACAACCGCCGAGCCACGCAAAAAAGCGAAGGGGGACTCGAGCATGCGGCCATACTTGATGGGCAACAGGTGCTGAAGGCGGCCCTCGTCCTGGGCCTGGAGCAGGGAGATGGGATCGGGGCGGTCGGGCGCAGGCTGCCAGTCGCCATGGCTATGGCGCGGTGCAGCCTGGCGCAGCGTTTTTCCCTGTTTTCGATCCTCTGCGTGACGGCTATTGCGATCTGTTTTTGACTCTGTCATACTACTCCTCAACTACGTAATGAATGAAGGTTATCCAGTTGTCCCCATTATAGAATCACTACCAAAGAATGACAAATGGTTTTGTTTTTTCATGTAGCCATCCTGCCCTTTCGGTCCCATCCCCTGCGGGCGCCAGTTCATATGGAACTTGGCGCACTTCCGAAAGCTCTTTTCCTGTGCTATGATATTCACAGGAGTGTGATAGTTTATGACTGATTTTCTCTTGATCCGCCACGGCAGTAACGACTGGGTAGGCGATCGCCTGGCCGGCTGGACGCCAGGCGTACATCTCAACGAAGCGGGACGCAAACAAGCCGCGACATTGGCCCAACGTCTGGCCGACTGGCCCATCGAGGCAGTATACAGCAGTCCCCTGGAACGTGCCGTCGAGACAGCTGAGATCACGACCGAACCCCACGAGCTGCCGATCCAGATCGAAGAAGGTGTCGGCGAGGCCCGCTTCGGTGAATGGACTGGCCAATCGATCAAGGTGCTAAGAAAAACGCCTGAATGGGCCAGGGTGCAGTTCAATCCCAGCAGTGCCCGTTTTCCCGGTGGCGAGTCGCTGGGTGAGATGCAAGCCCGAGTGGTGGCGAGCCTGGAACGTCTTTGCCAGGTGCATCCCAAGGGTGTGGTGCTCATCTTCTCCCATGCCGACGTGATCAAGGCAGCGGCCGCCCATTACGCAGGCATCCATTTTGACCTCTTTCAGCGCCTGGTGATCGATACCGCCTCGGTCACCTGGATCAAGCTGACGGACCATGGCCCCCGGGTGATTCGGCTGAACGATACCGGCACGTTGACTCCGCCCAAGCTAACATCGCAAGATTCCGACGAGCACCCGAAAGAACCCCCCGCCAGCGAGGAAAAGGATCTGCCAGCATGACCTCATACGCCTTTGATTTAAAGCCTTGCAGTCGCCTCACCGTCGGCACTGTCGGACCCCCGGGCCAACGCACCTTCTACTTGCAGGGGATGAAGGACCGCAATGTCATTTCCCTGGTCATCGAAAAAGAACACGCCAGAGCGTTGGCTGAGGGTATCGACGAGCTCCTCAAGGAGGTCCAGGAGCAATATCCACCCGATTACATCGCTGAGGAAACGAAATTCAACATGGATCTTCTGGACCCGGTGTCGGCCGAGTTCCGCGTAGGGCGTTTGGGCCTGGGCTATGACGCCGACGAGGATTTACTGGTGGTTTTTGTCCAGGAAATTGGCGAAGAGGAAGAGAGCCCGGAAAGCGATGCAATGGTGGGTCGTTTTTGGGCCAGTCGTGAGCAGATGGGTGCGCTCAGCCGTCACGCCAAAAAGATCGCGGCCGCTGGCCGGCCCATCTGTGCCCTGTGTGGTGAGCCAATTGATCCCGATGGTCATTTCTGCCCACCCAGCAATGGTCACCAGGTCACCAACATTCTGCAGTGAGCGACGAGACTTCCCAGGCGATCACACTGGAGGCAGCGTTGGACCTGTTGGACCATGGCGAGATGGCTGTGCGCGGCCTGCTGGCCGGCAGCTCCAACTACACCTTTTTGACCGGCATCAGTAACGAGCAGCTCGAAACACTGGCGGTATACAAGCCGCGACAGGGAGAAACTCCCCTCTGGGATTTTCCCTACGGCACCCTTTTCCAACGGGAGATGGCTGCCTTTCTGGTAAGCGAGGCCCTTGGTTGGGGTCTGGTACCCCCAACAGTGGTGCGGTTTGGACCCTACGGCAAGGGTGCCGTACAGATCTTTATCGTCGCCAACTTTGAACAACACTATTTTGACTTCATCGAGGCGCCGGAGCTTTACCCTGTGCTGCAAAAGATTGCCGCCTTCGATATTGTGATCAACAACGCCGACCGCAAAGGAGGACACACGCTGATCGACTCCCTGGGACGCCTCTGGGCCATCGACCATGGTGTCTGTTTTCATGCGCACCCCAAGTTGCGCACGGTTATCTGGGAGTTTGCCGGGCAGCCTCTTCCAGGCCAGTTGATCAATGACCTGGAAGGCTTGCTGGCGCAGCTGAAGCCAGAGCAAGAACTCTTCCAGGCCTTATGTGTCCTGATCAACGATGGGGAGTTGAGCGCTTTAATGCGACGCACCGAAGACCTGTTGGATGCCGCAATCTTTCCGGACCCCGACCTGGAAAGGCGATCCTATCCCTGGCCCTTGATTTGACATGCAGACGCTACCCTTTTTCACACCGAACTTACCTGGCTGCGGCGGACAGTTAAAAGCACAGCCCTCCCACTTCGTCGTTGAGGAGATTCCCCTCTACGAGGCCAGCGGGCAGGGAGCACACCTTTACCTCTCCATCACCCGGGAGGGATGGAACACCAAAAGGGTTGCCGATTCGCTGGCGAAACTTTACGGGATCAACGGGAAGGATGTGGGATATGCCGGTCTCAAGGACCGGCATGCGCGCAGCACCCAAACATTTTCCTTGCCAGGACTGGCTCCTTCCGACGCCGATCGCATCGAGGAGAAGTTGCCATTCAGCGTGAACTGGGCCAGGTGCCACAACAACAAGCTGAAAGTAGGACACCTGCTGGGCAACCGTTTTCGCATCACCGTCACTGACATGGATGTGCCGGCCGATGAGGCGCTATGCCGCGCACAGCCCATCGCAACAACCCTGAAACAGCGGGGGATGCCGAACTTCTTCGGCGCTCAACGGTTTGGCACCGATGGCACCAATGCCGCCAGAGGCAGGGAGGTCTTGCTTGGCGGCGGACCACACAAGGACAAGTGGCTGCGCAAGCTTCTTATCTCTGCCTATCAATCGCAGCTATTCAACAGCTACCTGACGCGGCGCTTGGAACGAGGCCTGTTCGATCATCTCCTGCTGGGTGATGTGGCCAAAAAGGCTGATACCGGTGGTATGTTCGATGTCGAAGATGAAGAGGTGGAACAGCCGAGATATGAAAGAGGTGAGATTCACTTTACCGGACCAATCTATGGGAAAAAGATGTGGCCTGCCAAGAAGGTCGCGGGCGAATTGGAACGGGAAATCCTCGAAGAAGCTGGTTTGACAGAGGAGAATTGGCGCCGTGCCCGCACTCAGGGAACCCGTCGCCCGGGCCGCCTGTGGTTGCCCGAGATATCCCTGGGGACCGGGGACTCGACCCTCGAATTGGCGTTTTTCCTGCCAAAGGGTTCCTACGCCACTATCGTGCTACGGGAATTCACCAAAAATAAGTCGGCGGCCATCATTGAGAAAAGGTATGGCAAGGACTGAACATGACTGAAATGAATGATCCGCTGGAAACCGGTACCGAGCAGGAAACGGTATTGCTGCCTCTTTTCCCCTTGCGCATGGTCCTCTTTCCCGGGCAGATTCTGCCCCTCCATATCTTTGAGCCCCGCTATCGGGTGATGATCAACCAATGCATCGCAAAGGAAGAACCCTTTGGCGTCGTGCTGATGCGGGAGGAAACATCCGACTGGCGCAACTACAAGGAGGATGTGGCGCTGCCCTGCCCTGTTGGCACAACCGCCCATATTCGCCAGGTTGAGCGTTTGCCCGATGGCCGCCTGAACATCGTAACCATGGGGCTGCACCGCTTCCGAGTGCAGCAGTTACTCTTTGACTTGCCCTATCTTCAGGGCGAGGTCGAAGCGTTCCCATTGGAGAGATCGTTCGATCAAGACCAGGTTGGCGATCAAATGCTCACTATCCGGCGGCTGCTCAGCAACTATATTGATCTTCTCAGCAAGGTCATGGATGCAGAGATCGATCTGGATGAGGTACCCGACGATCCGCGCACGGTTGCATACCTGGCTGCCAGCGCCCTGCAGTTGCCTTCTGATGACAAGCAAGAACTCCTGGCTACACCGGACCTGGCGAGCCTGCTAAAAAACGAGTGCCTGTTGTTGAGCAAGGAAACCATTCTTCTGGACTTCATGCAGCGCACGGAAGACCAGCTGGATGAGCGGACCATGGGCCCCACGGGGTATCTCTATCCGAATTAAGGAAATCACATAAACGATCCCCCTCCCCTGAATCACTTGCAAATGGGTGCGATCAGATGTAAAATCAACCGAAGTTGATCCATCTGGCACATATTCGCCCGTTGAAAAAAATCCCAAGCAGGTTGGCTCAGGAGTAGCCCGCGATGCCAAACGGCAGGTACCCTGGAAACGGAGAGGTTTGCCCGGCACAGCGGTTGCGCGGGACCAGGGGGCATATGCCTGGTGTTGCCAGAATCGGGCGGCTGCAATCCCAGCCACAATCCTCCTGCTGTTCTGTCCGCAGGAGGCGCCTGTGATCCGGCCCTTTGGCCTCCGGGATGCCTGGCAGATCCGGCAATTAGAGCGCATTGGCATCTGGCTCGACATCTTCCACTGTCTTCTGTTGAGACGCAGTGCCCTTTCCATGGCACTGATTGCTCCTGTGCCCTGGGTGGGCACGGGCCTGGCTTCTTATGTGTGGCAGCCAGATCAATCGACTCGGGGCTTTGTGCAAATGCTCCGGAGGCCCCACCGGCGGGAAGCTGACGTTCTGTTTTTGGCGCCGGGCAGCAACCGGGAACCTGATGGTGAAAAGGCGTGGGTAGCCTTGCTGACCTACTGCATCCAGAGTGCAGGAGGGCAGGCATTGCGTCGGCTATTCGTCAATCTGCCCGAGGGTAGCAGCGAAATCGATCTACTGGCGGCATTGAGTTTCTCGGTTTATGCCAATGAAGATGTCTTAGTACTCAATAAGCCGCCGCGGACAACTACGTTTCCAGCGTCCCCCCGCATGCGCGCCCGGCAGCGCGAGGATGTCTGGTGGTTGCGCCGCCTAAACAGTCTTTTCACCCCTATGCCGGTACAGCATGCAGAGGGTATGAGCGAGACCGAGGAGCCTTCCAGCGTTCCTCTGATCTGGTGGGAACGGAGTCAACAGCGAAGTTACGTACTGGCGAATGGCGGCGATATCTGTGGTGGCGTTCAGTTAGTGAGCGGGCGGCGGGGTAACTGGCTACTCCTGCATGGCGATCCTGCAGACACCGGGACCATGACCCGGTTGGTCAGGCAAGGCCTCAATACGGCTGCCGTTAGCCGTTGGCCCGTCTACTGTGCCGTGCGGGACTACCAGGGCGGCCTGCGGGCCGTGCTGCAAGACCATGGATTTGAGCCCTATGCCCGCCGTTCCCGACTGGTCAAACACCTGGTAGCCAGGGTTGTGGCGGCGGAACGAAAGGCTGTTCCGGCCTTTGCCGTCGAGCAGTCGCCATAAGCATAACAGAGATCGAGGTTAGTGAAAGCTTGAAGCAGAAAAACATCACAGACGATCTGGATGTTCTGTTGAGCGTATTGCCGCCGCATATTCGGCAGGCACTTGACGTAGCCAACAGAGGGGATCAGCTCCTGGAAGTCATTCTGGACCTGGGGCGCGTTCCCGAAGCCCGGTTCGTCGACGACGAAGTTGTCTTGAGCAACACTGAAATCAGCGCCGATGACCTGCTATATGTGACCGACCGGATCGGCGATTTCACGACAGACAATCGGGCTGGCATCGAACGCACGCTTCACCGGATCTCCTGCATTCGCAACCGGCAAGGGCGTATTGTCGGCCTCACCTGCCGCGTGGGACGGGCCGTTTACGGCGTCATCGATATCCTGCAGGACATCGTGGAATCGGGCGACAGTATCTTGCTGCTGGGGCGACCTGGCGTGGGCAAGACAACCCTGTTGCGCGAGGCGGCCCGGGTGCTGGCCGAAAAGAAACGGGTTGTCATCGTCGACACCTCCAATGAGATCGGCGGCGATGGCGATATCCCCCATCCTGCCATTGGCCGCGCCCGCCGGATGCAGGTCGCCCAACCAGCTCATCAGCACGAGGTGATGATCGAGGCAGTGGAAAACCACATGCCCGAGATCATCATCATCGACGAAATCGGACGGGAGCTGGAAGCTGCCGCCGCTCGTACCATCGCGGAGCGAGGGGTCCAACTCATCGGGACGGCCCACGGCCGCAACCTGGAAAACCTCCTGCTCAACCCGACCCTCAGCGATCTGGTGGGCGGCATCGAGAGCGTCACCCTCAGCGACGAAGAGGCTCGCCGGCGGGGCACCCAGAAGTCGGTCCTGGAACGCAAGGCCCCTCCAACCTTCGAGGTGCTGGTTGAGATCGAGGATCGCCAGACCATGGTTGTTCACCACGGCGTTGCCCGGGCCGTCGACGACTTCCTGCGGGGCCGCAACCTGCGCCCCGAGGTTCGTTATCGAGATGAAACGGGCAAGGTTCACGTGGAAGCAGCCCCCGCGCGCCCAACCGCCCGCAATGGCCGCAACGGCGGTCAGCCAGGCGGGGATCGGCGGCGAGATGATCCGGAAGAAATTGTCTTCACGACCCGGCGAATCTATGCGTACGGCGTGGGGCTCAATAAACTTCGCACAGCAGCCCAACGCATGAAGGTGCCGATTCAGTTGGTGGATGACATTCGCCGGGCCGACGTATTCGTGACGCTAAAGAGTTACTACCGCAAACGTCCGCAACCGATCACCGAAGCTGAGGAACGCAATCTGCCCATCTATGTATTGCGTTCCAATACAGTGCTGCAATTAGAGAACTTCCTGGCAGACGTCTTTGGCATCCCCACCGATGCCGGAGATGCCCTGGACTCGGCAATGCGCGAGGCTCAGGAGGCCATAAAGCGTGTCACGTCTGGCGCCTCATCGGTGGATCTGAGGCCACAGCCCTCGTCGGTGCGCCGCCAGCAGCATCAAGCAGCGCGTTCGGCCAAACTGATCAGCCACAGCTACGGGCGAGATCCCAACCGGCACGTCCGCATCTATCGGGAATAGGCAAGGAATCCCGCGCCGACACCATGTTCATCTCTTTCGAAGGGCCGGAAGGCAGTGGCAAGACCACGCAGATCGCCTTCCTGGCATCCTGGTTACAGAGCAACGGCCTGAAGGCTTTCACGACCCGAGAACCGGGCGGGAGCGCCATCGGTGATCGCGTAAGGGAGATACTGCTCGATCCTGTGGCGACGGAGATGCAGCCTGAGGCTGAAGTTCTCCTCTTCTCCGCCGCCAGGGCCCAGATCGTCGGGCAGATCATTCGCCCTCGTCTGGACCTGGGCGATATCGTCATCTGCGATCGTTATGCAGATTCGACCATGGCTTATCAGGGCTATGGACACCAGATGGATCTGGAGCAACTGGCAGCCATCACCACCTTTGCCACAGGGGGATTGGTTCCCGCACTGACCGTTTACCTGGACATCGACGTGGAGGCAGGCTTGATGCGCAAGCAGCAGGATGCGTATGTGGACTCGTCGCAGTGGAACCGGATGGAACGCAAGGATGTGGCCTTTCACCGGCGAGTACGGGCCGGATACCTGGAGATGGCTGCCGACGAGCCGGCGCGCTGGCTCGTCGTCGATGCCAATCAGCCGGCGCCTGTGGTGCAGGCAGTAATACGAGACAGAGTTGCTCAGGCCTTGACACTCGAAGCCGGCGCCTAGCCAATTGTCAATTGTCGATCCATACAGGAAACCAAGGAATGTCACCAATTCGTGAAGACAACTCCCTCCCTGACCCATACCAGACGGTCAACCAGCTAAAGCCCCTTTTGGTTGTGATCTCCGGCCCCTCTGGCGTCGGCAAGGATACGATCATGCATGGCATGCGTGACCATGGAGCCGAATTTTACCAGGTGGTCACTGCTACCACCAGGCCCCAACGCCCCCACGAAACCGATGGAGCGGACTATCATTTCGTCAGCAAACAACGGTTTGCCGAAATGATCGAGAACAAGGAATTGCTGGAACATGCCGTCGTTTACGGTGACTACAAGGGCATTCCCAAGTTCGAAGTCCGCAGGGGTCTGGAGAGCGGCACCGACGTGGTGTTGCGGGTCGATGTGCAGGGAGCAGCGACCATCCGCCACATGGTGCCCGAGGCTGTTACCATCTTTTTGGTGGCCTCCTCAGAGGAGGAAATGGTGGAACGGCTGCGCCAGCGGGACACCGAAGATGCGGGCACCCTGGCCCTGCGCATTGCGACAGCCCGGGAGGAGCTTCACCGCTTGCCCGAATTCGACTATGTGGTGGTCAACCGCCAGGACCGATTGGATGAGGCAGTGGTTGAGATCCTGGCAATCATGACCGCCGAACGCCGTCGTGTAGATTGGAAATCTGCAAAACTATGAGCCAACAAATCCCCCAGTCTCCCCCACCGCAACGTCCCGTGGGCTTTCGTTTGCCTATGTCCAAGACCCGATGGACCTACATTCTGATGGCCATCAACGTCATCGCATGGTTCGCCATGACTGCCTTTGGCTACACCCGGGCCATTGGGTTGAACGGCAGCCAGAGCACTGAAATCCTCTTAACCTTCGGGGCACAGCAGAACTGGCTGGTTGCCCAGGGCGAATTCTACCGGTTGCTCACCTCCATGTTCCTGCACATCGGAATCATGCACCTGGCCTTCAACACCTGGGCATTGTATATCATCGGCCGGGATGTGGAGGCGCTGTACGGCTCGACCCGCTTCCTGACCATCTATCTGATCAGTGGATTGGGCGGCAGTGCCGCCACCCTGTTGTTGAGCGGTGGCGTCGTATCCGCCGGGGCCAGCGGCGCCATCTTCGGCCTGATCGGCGCTGAGATCGCCTATTTCAGGACCCACAAGGAACTCTTTGGCGAACGGGGCCAGGCGCGCCTTCGCAATCTGCTGTTCATTGCCGGAATCAATCTGGTGTTCGGATTTACCATGCCAGGAATCAACAACATCGCTCACATTGGAGGATTGCTCTTTGGCCTCGTCCTGGGTTGGCTCCTGGTGCCCAACTATGGACTGCCCGATCAGGCCACCGTCGACTCGACTGGCAACGTGACCCTGGCCGACTCGGCTTCGCTGCAAGAACGCCTGATCCCTGTGATCCTTGTGATTGGTGTCCTGGCAGCCATCGTCGTCGCCGGCACAGTCCGCTGGCGCAACGCCGATACGCCCATGGGGATGATTGATCCTGACCTGATCACGGCAATAAGCCTGGGAAGTGCCATGATCGTCAGGCGAATCCGGGCGTCTATCCCAGCTCACCGTCGCTGCCCGTGATCAAACCACCACGCCTGCGCATCGGAGACACGATTGGCGTCGTCAGTCCATCCTGGGGAGGCGGCGCTGCCTTTCCCCACCGCGTCGAGCGCGGGGCGCACCAACTGGAATCGTTGGGCTTTCGCATCACCTACGGACGCCATGCCTTCAACAGTAGCGGCCACGTGTCAGACACCCCCGAAAACCGGGTAGATGACATCCACGCCATGTTCGATGACCCGATGGTGAAGGCCATCATCTCCACCATCGGCGGTGATCACAGCTGCCACCTGTTGCCCCTTCTGGATTTCGACCTCATCCGCTCTAAGCCAAAGGTTTTCATGGGCTTCTCTGACATGACCGTGCTCAACGTCGCCATCCATGTAAAAACGGGCCTGGTCACCTTCAACGGTTCCCACGTGATGACCGATTTCGCCGAATATCCCGCTATGCCGGCCTTCAGCGAAGGCTCATTCATGAAGACGGTGACCGATCCATCCCCCATCGGGGCGCTGGACCAGTCGACCTGGTGGACCGACGAGATTCTGGATTGGGAAAGCAAACAGGACCTGACCCGACCGCGGGAGCAGCATGTGTCGGAGGGATGGACCTGGCTCAAGCCGGGCCAGGGCACCGGGGCACTGATTGGCGGCTGTTTAGAGTCACTCCAGCATTTGAGGGGCACGCCTTTCTGGCCGCGTTGGCACAAGACCATCCTTTTCCTGGAAACCTCGGAGGAAAAGCCGCCTCCCGAGACTGTGGACGGCATCCTGCAGGACTATGAGAACATGGGCGTATTCGATGAGATCAACGGCCTGTTGTTCGGGCGACCGATGCTCTATTCGGCTGAAGAGCGCCAGCAGTTGCGCGACGTGATCCTGAAACGCACCCATCGCTTCCCATTTCCTGTGGTCACCGACATGGATTACGGCCATACCACGCCCACCTTGACCCTGCCGCTCGGCTGTCGTGCTTTGATCGACAGTGACCGAAAGCTGGTGGAGATCATCGAGGGTGCGGTGGGGTGAGACCTGCTAAAGGTCAATTTTTTGATTGTCAATGGTCAATTGTTAATGGCAGAGGCTGAACAGGTAGCTCCGGCGGGGCAGTTCAACCAGCAGAGCGGGTGCGACGGTGATGCAATGAGCAACTATTTTATCCGGGAGGCAGAACCGGACGATGCCGAACCGCTGCTTGCCTACATGGATCAATTCCTGAGGGAGCCGGATGGACAGAATCCCCTGGCTGCCGACGAATTCGACCTCACCGTGCCTCAGGAGCGGGAGTTTCTGACTGGCATGGCAGAGAGGGAGAACGCCATCTTTTTGTTGGCGCTGGCGGAGGGAGTCATCGTTGGAGAGGCAGGATTGACCGGTGGCAACCGCCGGTCCAACCGCCATTGTGCCAGATTGGGAATCTCCGTGCGCCGTGACTGGCGCGACCGGGGCGTGGGTACGGCCCTGCTGCAGGAAGCGATCCAAAGGGCCCGCCAGGGCGGCGTGGTCACCCGGATTGAGTTAAACGTGTTCACCAGCAATGCCCGCGCCATCCATGTCTATGAGAAGCTGGGCTTCCGGAAAGAAGGAGTGCGCCGGCGTGCCATGCTCATCCAGGGCGTGTACGTTGACGGTCTGATCATGGCGTTGCTGCTGTAGGTCCATCATGTACGCAGAAGTTGCAGTTCACACCCCCATGGCACGGCGCCTGGATACTGGTAACGCGCCAGAATCCCCCGATGCTCCCCTGGGGATGACTTTTCACTACTCGATCCCGGCCTCCCTTGCCGGGACACTGGCGCGTGGTCATCTGGTTTGGGTTCCCTTTGGCAAACAGCAACTGCATGGAATCGTCTTCGATCTGGTTGACAACCTGCCCGACGGGGTTGAAAAGCTCAGATCGGTCCTGGATCTGGCCATGCCTGAGCCAGTCTGCACGCCGGCCCAACTGGAGCTGGCGCGCTGGATGAGCAGGGCCTATCTGGCTCCTGTCCTCGACTGCCTGCTGTTGATGTTGCCCCCGGGATTGGCGCAGAAAGCTGAGCCGGTCCTGTTCCTCACCGCCAACGCAATGGCGATCCTGTACGCAGAACCAAGGCAAGCCGAAGCGCATCAGCCACAAGAAACCCTCTTCGATACCGGGCAGTTCTCCATCGCACCCGAGAGCGCCCGCCATTTCCCCGATCTCAAGCCAGCCCAGCAGCAGCTATTGGACCTGCTGTTGGAGCGGGGCCAGATCACCGAGCGGGTCCTCTCCCATCGTCACCCCGACCTGGCCCGTCGCAGCGTCATCAACCCCCTGGTTGATCAAGGATTGCTGGCGCGCCAGCGGCGGATCGTCGAACCGCCACCGCGACCGAAAACCGGCAAGCTGGTAACTCTGATCGCCAACCAGGAGACCATCGACCAGGTGCTGCCCACCCTGGGGCGAAAGTCCAAACAGGCCGACGTCCTGACATGGTTGGCTGGCAGTGCCGACCAATCGCCACCCCTCAAGATCATCTGCCAGGCAGTTGGCTGTTCACCGGCGCCCGTCAAAAGCCTGGAAGAACGGGCATGGGTCCAGATCGAACCGGAGCAACGCACGATCGAGCTGGCAGTCTCCCGGGAAACAGCGCAGGCATCCCTGGAGGGTGAACTCAGCAGAAGCGACAAACAGGCGCACGCATTGCGAGCGCTGTTGGACCACCATGAGGGTGAGAGGGTGGATGAACGCATGTTTCGCCAGAAACATAGCATCAACACCAATACGCTGGCGGCTCTGGAACGGCGCGGAACGATACGACGAATGTCGACGGAGGCGAGGGTGCGCCTGCTGCTGAAACCTTCGAATGTGCCAGATCGGCTGATCGAACTGCGCGGTGGAGAGAAGTACCGACGGGTGATGACCGCTCTGTCCTCCCGGGAGGAACCTGTCTGGATCGGCTGGTTGTACGCCGAGGCAAACGCCGACCTGGCCATGCTACGGGTGCTTGACCAGGCAGGCCTGATCAGTTTGAGTGAACGGGAGATCTGGCGGGACCCCCTGGCTGGCAAGGTATTCGTGGCAGACAAGCCGCCGCCGCTGACCGACGACCAGGCGCAGGTATGGCGTACCATCGAGCGTGCGATACGGGCGCGGGAAGAGAGAGAACCGCAGGAACAGAAGATCGGAGAGGCCACATTGGACGCGCCAGGCGAGCAATTGCCAGGCACTCCGGCATGGACACGCGGCGGTGATGATCGTGCATTTCTGCTACACGGCGTCACAGGCAGCGGCAAAACAGAGATCTATCTGCGGGCCATCGATGCCACCCTGAAAGCAGGCAGGCAGGCGATTATCCTGGTTCCTGAAATCGCCCTCACCCCCCAGACAGTGCGACGTTTCGCCGCTCGCTTTGACGAGAAAGTCACCGTTTACCACAGCGGTCTGTCGGCGGGCGAACGCTACGACGTGTGGCGCCGGTGCCGTAGCCAGTCGGGCGGCCCTGATGTGGTCATCGGCACACGATCCGCTCTCTATCTTCCGATGGCCCATCTTGGTCTGATCGTCCTGGACGAGGAACATGATCCCTCGTTCAAGGAAACGCAGCGGCCCCCTCGTTACCATGCCCGGGATGCGGCCCTGCAACTGGGACGGTTGACAGGTTCCACGGTGATTCTCGGTTCCGCCACCCCATCGCTGGAATCCTACCATGCCGCCCAGCTTGGCGAGCTCACCCTGCTGACCTTGCCCCGACGGATCATGGGCCATGCCCTGGCCATCGCCGAACAACAACAGCGCCTCAAGCTTGACGACACGATTTTTCGGCCGCTGCGAACGATGCAGGGAGTGGCCTGCTACACCGATTTGCCGCCCGTGCAGGTCGTCGACCTGCGGCAAGAGCTGCGGGCCGGCAATCGCTCCATCTTCAGCCGCGCGCTGCAGCAGGCCCTCGATCAGACGCTGCAAGCGGGCCAGCAGGCCATTCTATATCTCAACCGCCGAGGCAGCGCCACCTTTGTGATGTGCCGGGACTGCGGGCATGTACTCACCTGCGACAACTGTGACGTCCCCCTGACCTACCACGAGTCAAAGACCCAATCCACGAGGGCCACCCAGTTGCTTTGCCATCACTGTGGAAAGCGTGAACTCTCCCCGGAACGCTGCCCGTCGTGCGGCAGCCGGCGCATCAGGTATCTGGGCGCCGGCACCAGGCGAATCGCTGAACTGGTAGAAACCCTGTGGCCCCAGGCACGTACCCTGCGCTGGGACCGGGATGTCACCGGCCGCAAGGGCAGCCACGACGCCATTCTCGACAAATTCTCCCAACACGAGGCGGACGTTATGGTCGGCACGCAGATGATTGCCAAGGGCCTGGATCTTCCCCTGGTAACTTTAGTGGGTGTCATCAGCGCCGACGTGGGACTCTATCTACCTGATTTCCGGGCCGCCGAGCGCAGTTTTCAGCTGTTGACCCAGGTGGCCGGACGCGCCGGCAGGAGTCTGCTGGGAGGCCAGGTGATCCTGCAGAGTTACCGGCCTGAGCACTACGTCATCCAGGCAGCCCGGCGGCACGACTATCTGGATTTCGTACGCCAGGAACTGGGCTACCGGCGCGAATTGCATTATCCACCCTTTCGGCGGCTGGCCAAGCTGGTCTATTCGCACAAAAAGCAGGAGCGCGCCCGCAGCGAGGCCGAAGCCCTGGCCCGGGGACTCAGCTTTGCCATCCAGGAGCAAAACCTTGCGGGGATAGACCTGATCGGTCCCGCGCCCTGTTTTTTTGGCCGGGAACGCCAACGCTATCGCTGGCAGATCCTGGTGCGGGCGAGCGACCCGGTCGTTTTTCTGCGAACTGTTTCGATTCCCCAGGGTTGGCGGGTGGATGTGGATCCGGTGAGCGTGCTATAGATGTCACGATGCACCCCTTGCGACCTTCAGAAGACGGTGTTCGGTAATCGGTATTCCGTGATCGGATGGTTGTCACCGCGGTTCTGGATCGGGTTACTGATTACCGGTAATGGATTACCCGGATTGCGCCCTTGCCCCTCTGAACCAATCTACCAATCCACCAATTTACCACCGATCAATTCCCGCATCCTCGCTACACGAACATCCCAGGTGTTGGCCACAGCGATGGCCCGGCGGGTAGCCATTGCCACCGGATCATCCGCTTCTGCCAGGGCTGACTCAACCTGGGCGAGAAAACTGTCCCGATCCCCGACCAGCCGAACCACTGTGGGGAACTGCTCCAGTTCGGGCAACGGGGTGGCCACCACAGGTCTGCCCGCCGCCAGGTACTCGTAGACCTTCAGGGGATTGACATGGCGCGTCTGCTCGTTGATCTTGTAGGGTATCAGGCAGACGTCACAGGCGGCCATGATCGCCGGCACCTGTTCATGAGGTACTGCGCCGGCCAGGTGGACATTGGGCAATGCCTTCAGATCGGCTAATTGACCAGGGTCAAGTCCATAGCTCACCGGGCCCACCAGCGCCAGCGACCAGTCCGGACGGCTCTGTGCCACCTGGGCCAACAGCGACAGGTCCAGCTTGGCGTTGATGCCGCCGACAACGCCCAAGACCGGACGCGGCAGATCGGACCAGGGTGGGGAGAGGTCAGGCGACGCCAGCGCTCGCTGGAAGGCCCGATAGTCCACCGCGTTGGGCAGGTAGTATGTCTGCGGATTGATCGGCCTGCGTTCTTCCACCAGGCTACGCGCAGTGCAAAACACCAGGTCTGCCCTGGCGGTCAGTTGCCGGTCCAGTTCCCGCTGGCGCGCAGCTTGCTCGGCGCTCAGGTTCGGATAGGCACTGTATTCGTCGACAACGTGGTAGATCACCAGCTGCGGGTCGAACTGATCGATCAGCGAGAGCATGCCGGGGCGAAACAACCACAGGATGGGCCGCTTGGTTTTCAGCTGCTGCAGGGTCGATTGCCAGCGCCGGCGGCGCAGAGACTCGGTCAAATTGCCAAGGCCCGGTGCGCCGGTGTGGGCGGCCCAGGGCGACCAGTGGAACTGATACAGGTTGTCCTCGATAGGAGTCAGGGCGGGTTGCCAGAGGTCGGCAGTCTGCCAGTGCCCCTCCTGCCGTTGCCGTCCCAGTGCCCGCAGGTGGAGCTCCGGACCGATGAACACCACCGGTTGGTGGCGCGCCAGGCGGCGGGCGATCTGGGGTTTATCCTGCCAGATCGCGCCAGGCGGATCGGGGGTGAAGAAGAGGATTGGGGGTGTGTTTGGCATGGCAAGAGGTTACCACAGGTTGGGCGAGGGTCCAAGGAGTCTCAAGCGGAGGCATCGGGGAAACGACCCGGGTCTTCTGCGAGCGTGGCGGTGCGCAAGATGGACAGGCGGTACATCTTGCGGGACTTGGGCCGTTTTGGGGCCGCTCCAGGCACCATTGACAGGCACAGGGAGCGGGCCCTTGCTCTATTTGGCGTTGGTACCCGAAGGCACCTCGGCCGGGAACAGGCTGCACCATCTCTCTTTATGGCCTCGGCTGCCGGCAGCCGACAAGGGCTGGCGGACAGCATTTCCGGCGGGCGCAGAGAGGTGTGCGCACACAACTCGCAGGCCGCTATTGTTGTTCATGTTCGTAGGGATGTTCCTGTTCCGCACCGCACAGCGGGCGTTGTGTATCTCATTGTTCCAGGAACCGCCACGAAGCACCCGCAGCGCAGCAACCGTTTCTTCATCAGAGCCATCGGCGGGACGTACTTCGAAGGGATATGGCTCATAGGCACTGCGAGTCCATTCCCATACGTTGCCCACCAGGTCGTGGCAGCCGTAAGGGTTGAGGCCTGCCTGGAACATCCCGGCGGGACTGAGCCAGCCCACGCACTCCTGGCCTTCCCGGGTGTTGCAATAGGCGGGATCCCACTGGTCGCCCCAGGGCCATTGGCGGGCAGGCAGCGGATTGGCCACCGGTTTTCCAGTGTCGCCGGGAATTGGTTGGGGCCGTTGTAATCAGGATTGGCCCAATAGGGCCGGTCAAGGGTGTTCTTTGACAGGCGAGCCAGGTAGGGACGCACACCCCTCTCCAGGAAGGCCTCATAGGTGTCCCACTCTCCATAACCGCCTCTCTGCCTTTCGGTTTCGTAGTTACTCTGCCAAGCCCGGTCCAGGTCCTCGTTGGAACGAGGACCATCGAGCCAACCCAGGCCGGCCTCGGGCCAGCAATGGCGCCAGCGTTCGGTATAGCCGTCGGCGGGGATCCATTATCGTGGCGTTGAGACAGGCTCTCTTCTTGACCACATCGATGGACTCCCGCCGCAGCCGCGGGAGTGACGGAGCTGCGCGACGCGTTGCGCAATCGCTGGTTGATGGACCCCCGCCTCCGCAGGCCCCTCCGGGGTACAAGCAGGGATGACGGAATTCATCATTCCCGCTTCAGTACAAAGCAGGTGATGTCGTCGAACTGCTCGGTGTCACCGGCGAAATCGTACAATGCCCCGGTGATGGCCTGCAGCACTTCCTGTGCACTGCCGGCGGCGGACGCCCCAACCACCGCCTCCAGCCGCTCCTGGCCAAAGAATTCCCCGTCAGCACTCAAGGCCTCGGTTACACCGTCGGTGTAGAAGACCACCACGTCGCCCGATGCCAGGTCGACGCGCCGCTCCTCCAGCGAAATGTCCTCGAAGACGCCAAGCACGATGCCCTTGCCACGCAACTCGACCATATCCCCCTGCGTTGCCCGGTACCAGAGAGGCGGGTTATGGCCTGCGTTGACATACTGCATCCGCCCCTTGGCCAGATCCAACACACCGTAGAAGGCGCTCAAAAACAGGTCACTCTCGCTATCCTCTAGAATCAAATCGTTGGCCCGCAACAGGGCCGCCTCGGGGCCACGTCCGCTCAACGCCGTAGACCGCAGAATGGTACGGCTGAGCGCCATGAACAGGGCTGCCGGCACTCCCTTGTCCGCCACGTCGGCAATGAGCATACCAAGGCGCGCTGGCTTGCCTGGCAGATCATAGAAATCGTAGAAGTCCCCTCCGACGATGCGCGCCGCCTGGTAGAAATCGGCAAAGGACCACCCGGGAACGAAAGGCACCCGCTTGGGCAACATGCTGCGCTGAATCTGCCGGGCAACTGCCAGTTCCTCCTCCAAACGCTGGCGGGCCAGCTCCTCCTGGTGCAAACGGGCATTGTCGATGGCGACCGCCGCCTGTGCAGCAAAGGCCGTCAGGACTCCCTCGACGCTCTCCTTTCCCACAGGCGGCGAAGCGGTGTAGGTGTAGAGATTGATCGTGCCCAGGACCCGGTCGTGGCTGATCAAAGGCACCACGACCATGTCCTGCAACCCCAAAGCCGCCTCCGGGTCCGGGTTGGCGCCATCTGCCATCGAGGCCGAATCATGGTGCGCCTGAGGCCGGCGGGTGACCACCGCCTGCCCGGTAACACTGTTGTGTCCCAGCTGCTGCTCCAGGTAGGTCCTGTCGGTCAGGCTGCTCTGAAGCACGGTCAATTGCTCTGTTTCGGGATCGTAGCCCCACACGGTGGTCTCGGTGTGGGGGAAAAGGGCCTGGACATCGGTCAGGATACGGCTCAACACGGCATCGAGGTCGAGGGTGGAGCTGACGGCCAGGCTGCTGCTGCGCAGCTTTTCCAACTCGTCCACGCGACGGGCCAGAGCCTCGTCGGTGCGCTGCAACAACTGCATGTTGTGAACCGCTATCGCCACCTGGTCGGCAAAGGCGCTGAGGGTGCGTCGCCCCTCCTGGTTGAGGGCAGTCTTGAACACCTTGGAGTAGCCCACCTCCAGCGTGCCCAATTGCTGCCCGCCGGCCTGCAGCGGTAAAAAAACCCGCATGTGATCATGCAGGCCGAAGCGCCCCACAATGGCCGAATCGAGACGCCGGTCAGTACCGCGCATGATGATCAACCGTTGGTCCCTGAGACTGCTGACCGCCGGGTGGTCGCTGGTTCTCGCGAAGCAAGCCATCTCCTGCCAATCCCTGCTCCAAAGCCGGCCCACGCCTGCCACCATCTCAAGCCCCAGGTTCCCGGGATCCAGGGCGTAAAGGGTGGCGAACTCACATCCCAGGGCCTCGGAAACCGCTTCCAGCACCAGGTTCAGGGTCGGTTCAACGGTGCCGGCGCTCAGCACGGCCTGGCCGATCTGCCGGTAGGCCGCGCGTACGGTAACGTTCTGAAGAGCAACCGATGCGTGAGTCGTGAAGCGCAACAGCTCCGGCAGGTCTGCCGGCGCCTGGTGGAGATCGCGATTCTCCACAAAACGGTCCACGGTCACGAGACCTATCGGCCTTTCCTGAGCCATCAACGCCACCACGAGCCGGGCCTCGTCCCTGCTGCCTCGCAGCGCGTAGTTGCCATATTGGACCATTCTGGCCTCCACGCCATCGCGGTCGTGCAAGTCGATGGTAACCGGGGCCTCATCCCCGGTGAGCGGCGGGTAGACCCGTTCAAGCACACCATGGGAGGCCTTGACCCGGTAGATGTCGACCTGGTCCAGAGAAAATCCCGCTTGCAATCCCCGCGCCAACATGGCAAAGCCCTGCGCCAAGGTATCGGTGGCATAGATCGACTGCACGATTGCCTCGAGCAACTGGGGACGTGCGCCGTGCCCTCGTACCGGCTGTGCCTCCTGCAACAGTTCCCGCTTGGCAAGGGGACGTCCGTCAGGTCGCAGCCCCAAAGATGCCGGCGTGGATGCCAGGCTGCTCCCCGTGAGTGCCGTCAAGGTCCGGGGCAAGTCGGGCAGATGCGCGGCCATTCGGGGCGTTAAATAATCGATCGCCTCATCCCATCGCCCGGCAATGCGCAAAATGTGTCCTACCCGGTCAGCCGTAAAATGGCTCGCCAGGGCTTCCCGATAAACCCTGTTTTTTATGGCATAGTGCCCATCGCTCAGGAGGATGGCGCCGGAGAGCCGAAGCCGGTCTGTGCCCGTTCGCGACACCATCTGGCGGGAGCGGGAGCGAGGCAATGGTCCGTTATCCAGGATATCAAGTACATCAAGCAAGGTATCGGGGTCTTCTTCGATCAGCCGAATGGCCTCACGAATGGGTGTTTGACTGTCCCGAACCTGCCACAAACGCCGTACTGAACGATCCACCACAGATCGTGTCACCTTTGGCACCCGATGGGACTGCACGGCATCGGCGCTCCAGGCACAGAGCATGGGTAATAAATAGCGATCTCCCCCCACCAATTCGACGATACGGTCCAGGGCGGCGGGCGAAACCTGGCAATGGTGGGCACTCAAGGTAGCCTCCGCCAGAGCTCTACTCTGCACGCGATCGATCTCCGCCGCAACCACTGGCTTGGCAATATTGAAGGGGGAGGTAGGGCCCGAGGAAAGGCCTACCAGATTCATGCTGCCGCTCACCACGGCTACCAAACGGGTAGGCGCGTCTTCTGAACGCTCCATGTAGGTTGCACGCAACGCCAACAATAAGCTGTGAACCAGATCGTGGGGAAGGGCTTGAAGATGATCGATCATCAAAGCCAGGTGGCGGTCCTGACGATTCAGACAGCCTTCAAGGAAGTTCTGAAACGCCCTGGCATTGTCGATGCGGCCGGTTGGCGGATCGACAGCGATCCCCAGGCCCTGCGAGATCAACTCACCAACGCTGGTGAAAAAGGTCGCTTCGTCGTTGGAGCGGGTTCGCCAGAGGTTGACGTACAGCGCCCGGAAATAAGCGAGGTTCTCCAATTCGCCGATGATATCAGCCAGAAGAGCCGTCTTCTGGCTGAGAGGAGGGCCAACCAGGGCAACACATTCCAGAGCCAGCAAATGCCGGACCACCGCCTGGACGCGGGTCTCGTCGCGGATGCGCAGCAGTCTTTCCGGCGCATCGCCGTCATAGCGGACAATGCGCCAGCTTGGGCTATCAACAGGCATGGCTACCAGATTCCCTCTTGAACAACCTTGCGATAGAGATAATCCACATCATAGTTCTCGGTCAACATCCGCGCAAAGACCGGCGTGGTGAAGCGGTACTGGCGGCCTCGGGCCGTCAAGCTGCCGGCCAGCTCCAGATTGCGACAGGCCTGGTCCAGATCTGACAGGGGTGCCTCCAGCCCCCGATCTTCCAGTACCCGATCTATTGCGTCAATGCCAAAGGCCTGATTGGCGCCATACTCGGCGAGCACCGCAAAGACAATGGCCTTTTCAAGGTGGGTCGTATTGTCCATGAAGGTACTCAAGACAAAGGCTCGAAAATCCTCGTTGTCATAGACGTCAAAGAG
This sequence comes from Chloroflexota bacterium, assembly GCA_034717495.1. Classification (NCBI taxonomy): domain Bacteria; kingdom Bacillati; phylum Chloroflexota; species Chloroflexota bacterium. The sequence goes on from JAYELL010000082.1 coordinate 23,783, forward strand.
GCTGTCCGGCGCCACCTGGCGCGTGCCCTGTCGATCCAATTGATCCACCAGGATGCTGCAATAGAATTGAATCAAATTGGGCTGGCCGGCAGTTTCAGCGTAGATCCGGTTGACCACGTCATTACGCCCTTCGAAGCTGACTCTCAGTTTTTCCAGGGGACCGACGACCATGCTGGCCGTTTGTTCCTTGCTGAACTCTTTCAGGCGAACAGGTCGGGCGAAGTTATACAGCGGCGAGTCCAGATCACTGAAGGCGCGAGACACCTCCCGAAATCCGCCCACGATATAGCGGGAATGTCCCATGTTGCTGGAAGCGCGAAGAGCATTTAGAAGAGATTGGTCGTTGCGATGCCAGGCCAGAAGCTGGTCGAACTCGTCGAGGAAAAAAACCAGCGTTCCTCCAAAGCGCCTGGACATGCGGTGCAAAAAATCGGGGAAATAGATGGGAAACTGTTTGTGCGACAGGCGAGTCATTTCCTGGGGACGCAGATGCCGCACGACCTCTCGAATGAAATCGCCCGACGATGTGATTGCGCTGCAGTCCATGAAGATGATTCGCCGGTGGGCATCCTCATCGCCGACTTCCAGAGCCTGGTCCTTGAGTTGACGCTCGACCTCCCGCATCAGCGAGGTTTTGCCAATGCGCCTGATCCCCATGATGGCGAAATTGGTCTTGCTGCCCTGGAGAATACGCCGCACCTCGAATTCACGCCCAAAAAAGCGCGATCCAGTTACCGGCCGGCTGGTTTCATAGGGCACCAACAGCGACAGTTCGAGCTGTGCGCTCAACCTGTCCAACAGTTCCCCTGTAGGCCGGCGAGACTGTTGGACGGCCCGCTGAGCCTCCTGATCGATGATCAGAATCGGCAGGAAGGATGTTTTGAGCTGAGGCCGCAGATCATCCCCCGGGCCATCGACCAGCACGATAGGATTGCGGTCGGCCAGATTAGCAGTCCTGACGACATCGGTCAGGCTTTGGGCCAACTGCCGGGAGTCCAGGCTCTCCAGGTCGCTCTCCCGGACATGGATGATGGGTGTACGATCTGAAAACCGCAGTTTCCACTGGGAAAGGTCGACAAAGAAAACGGGGAAACCGAGGATTTCCCTGTAGAGCCTTACCTCGTGCCCCAGCGTTGCTTCCAGGAACTGCAGGAAGTCGGGCATTGCCTTTTGCCAGGTCCGTCTCGTACTTCCCATCGGCTGTCTCTTTCTCTATCCTGGAATCAAGGCCTGAACAGGCTGAATTTTCGACAAATCGTTTGCTTCCGATGACCTGGTACTCGTACCATATCTTTCTCCATCAGTAACTACTCAGACATGAGGTGCAACGCACTTGCTCATATGGGATCCAAAGGTATCATTGGATCGGATTTTTGTTCAAATCGGCCTGGTTATGTGGGCCAAGTGCGTCGCACCTGAGAAGTTACCTCCATCAATTCCTTATTTGTGGATAACAGCTTACCAGAGGCCCCCTGTTTTGCCAAGTTATTCCAGAGATTCTATGGCCTCGGCAACGATCTCTTCAATCTGTTCGACCCGATCATCCCAGGTGTTGGCGGCAGCGATTTGCCGGCGGGCCGCGATCAGGTCCGGATCGTCGACAGTGGCCAGGGCACGATCAATCGCGTCGATCCAGGACTGGCCGTTGGCCGCTGCAATCAGTACAACATCACCATGTTCCTCCGCCGCGGGAACGGCAGCGCTGACGACTGGGCGGCCTGCGGCCAGGTACTCGTACAGCTTCAGCGAACTGATGGCCCGCGTTTCGTCGTTGACCCGGTATGGAATCAGGCAGACGTCACATGCCGCGATGAAACGGGGTACTTTTTCCACCGGCAATTGACCCAGAAAGTGCACGTTTGGCAATGCTTTGAGAGCAGCGAGCGCTTCAGTGCAGTCGGAATCCCACTGGCTGCCGGCGAAGACCAACTGCCATTCCGGCCGGGCCAGCCCAACCTGGCGCAGCAGGGAGAGATCGAGCCGGCTGCTCACATGTCCACTGTAACCTAAACGGGGATATGGTATCCCTTGCATGCCTGCTGGCGGCCGGGAGTCAGTAAGTACTCGCTGAAAGGCCGGATAATCGACAGCGTTGGGCACCAACTCGATTCGTTTGGCTTCAGCGCTCTTCAACAGCATCAGGCGGGCAGAGGTCACGATAGTCAGATCGGCTGCTGCCAACAGCTCTCTTTCGGCCGCTGCGGTGGCTTCCCGCTGGGCTGGCGTGAGATGCCCAAAGGCGGTGTAGTCATCGGTCACGTGATAGACCAGCAGGCTATGAGGAAAGTTGGCCCGTGCCCAGCGCCACTTGACCGGCCGGTAGAGCCAGAGCAGGGGCAGGATCTGCTCTGGCATCTGCGATTTTCCACCCGCAACTGGCGCCGTGCTATCCTCCTCGCTGCCCCCCTGGCCGGCAAAGCCCAGTTGTGCCATAGTGCGCCGCAGGTGCCATGCCAGCACGCTGTCACTGGCGCTATCGAAACGCCCCCCGGTGCCGCGAATGGGAAGCCAAACCGGACTGCGCCAGAGTTGCAGGTTCGGCCCCTCTTGAATCACGATTGGCCTGCGCACATCTCCTGCGCCAATAAGCCCCTGCCGCCAATCGCGCAGGCTCGCGCGGGCGGGCTCCACGTAGAGAACCCGATGGCGTTCTGCCAGACGGCTGAAGATCTGCTGTCGATTACGCCACAGGTCCTGCCACGGGTTGGGGGCGAAGACCAGGAAATCCAGGGATGCTTGCATGAGAGGTGGTTCGACAGTTCCCTACGTCCTTTGAGATGGACTCTACAGAATCTGCCGGTAGAGAGCCATGAATTGCTGGCCGATGGAGGGCCAGGCAAACTGGCTGGCCCATTCAAGGATTGCCGGCTCATTCTGGCTCCAGTCAGTGGCATGAGCCCTCACGAGGGCCTGTGCCAGGGCGCTGGGCTCTTCAGGGTCGTATAACATCCCGAGAAAAGGATTGTCTCCCACCAATTCCACGAACCCGGGCAGCGCCGGGGCAAGAATGGGTCTTGCAAAGCTAAACGCCAGCATAGCAGCACCGCTGGTGGTGACCTCGCGGTATGGCAACACCACGATATCGGATGCGTTCATCCACTGCTGGATCTCATCAGGGGGCACGAACGAGGGGTGCCAGAGAACGCGATCGTCCGCCCGTGCAGAATCTGCAAGACCTGCTGCGTATCCCCGGGGACGGGACTGTCCGGCAATGAGCAATCGGGCATCGGGTTCCTGAAGTCCGGCGAAGGCAGGCAACAGTTCCTCCACCCCCTTGTAGGGCCGGATCAACCCCAGGAACAGGAAGTTGAAGCCTTCCCCGGGAAGATCGAGCCTGCGCTGGGCCTCCCCTCGGCTGACGAGATTGGGGTAAACACCGATGTAGTTACCATGGGGGATGACAGCCAGACTGGGCAGTTCAGCATTGCCCAATCTATCCTGCAGTTCGATGACCATAGCGTGGCTATGAACGTGGATGGCATCGGCCAGATCAAGGAGCCGTCGCAGCCCCTGCAATTCGACGTCGGTTGCCTCTCCCTCATGCTGGACTATGTTGTGCAGCGTGTAGACCAGGTGCCCGCCGCCCGCCTTGTACCCGGCCAGCCAGTCCAGGAATTCATTCAGCAGAACCTGGCGACGACGGGCAAATGCGTCCGGGCTATTCAGCTGTGGCTCAAGCCAGCGGCGCAAGAGTCGACCCGGCGCACCGAGGCGAGTCAAGCCGGCCATGCTGCGGTAGTCGGGCCGGCGCCAGAGTTCAAGCCAGTGCAGGTGAATCACGTCGGCGTCAAGGGCGTCCTCTGGAACCCCCTGGTCAGCCGCACCAGTGGCCAGGGTCACTTGTGCCCCTGATACAACGATTGCATCAGCCAGGAGCCCGACGTAGGGATTGGCCTCGGGTGGATTGGCGGAAAGAAGGGTGATCTTCATTGGTGGGAAAAGGGATCAGGGTGAGGGGGGATCGAGCAAGCGGTCTCCGGGCGCCTGCCCGCCGCCCTGACCTGCGCCCACCAGCGGCACGAAGCGCACAGGGGCCATGTTTTCGGCGTCCAGCTCGTCGCCGTTGCGAACGATCTGCCACAGGCTCTGAAAGCCTCCCTGAGGGCCGACGGGAACGATCAACCTGCCACCATCCTTGAGTTGTTGCACCAGAGGCTGGGGGACATGATCGGGCGCCGCAGTCACGATAATCGCGTCAAAGGGTGCCTCTTCCGGCCAGCCATAGTAGCCGTCGCCCTGGCGTGTATGCACCTGGTCATAGCCCAGTTCATCAAGAAGGTTTGTCGATCTCTCGTACAACTCCGGGACGATTTCGATGGTATACACCTCATCCACCAACTCGGCCAGGACCGCCGCCTGGTATCCGGAGCCGGTCCCGATTTCGAGCACTTTTTCCTGCGGATCCAGTTGCAGCATTTCGGTCATCAACGCAACGATATAGGGTTGGCTGATGGTTTGCCCATACCCGATGGGAAGCGGGTGATCGTCGTAGGCAAGCTTGATATGCTCGGGCAAAACAAAGCGGTCCCGGGGTATCGTCTCCATGGCCCGCAGCACGTCGGGATCACTGACGCCACGGCTACGGATGGTGTCCTCGACCATTGCCAGACGGTTAGGGACAAGAAGCGCAGCGATCTCTTCGGCGAGGGCTGGATTGAGCTGCGATTCTGGCGGAGTCTGGGTAGGAACCGGAGACGGAGTCGCTGTTGGTTTAGGCTCGCGACGCAGAAACGACAGGGGAGAGGAACATCCAGCCACCAGAACGACTAGCAGCAAGAGCCAGCTCCATTGTGGAAAAGCCCGATAAGGGAAACGTTTCATTGACCTTTCATCGCTCCTTTTTGATTCTTTCCCTCGCCTCGAATAGCGATGGAATCGTCACCAGGTTTCTGTGGCTGTTCCGGCGCTTCCGGCTCATCCCCAGGCAATTCAGGCTCGCCGGGAGGTTCGGGATCGCGATCCTGTTCCTGGTCGTCAGCCTCCTCCTCTTCGACAGCTTCCTGCGCTTTATGAGGAGAGCGCGCACCGAAACCCTCAAGGCGCAAGGCCAGGTCCAGTAACCCATCGTCTACCAGGCGGTTGACCGACCCCTCGGGAAAATGGCCCTCTTTATCCCGTTCGCCGGCATCAACGCCTGTCAAGATGGATATGCCCTCATCAACAGTAGACACTGGAAAGAGGTGAAACTTGCCGTCGGCCACGGCTTGAACCACATCATCCCGAAGCATGAGATTGGGCACATTGGCCACGGGAATGAGGACTCCCTGCTCTCCAGTGAGTCCTTTGGCCACGCAGATATCAAAGAAACCCTCGATCTTGGCCATGACTCCGCCGATGGCCTGGACCTCGCCATGCTGGTTCATCGAGCCGGTTACCGCTATTCCCTGCTTGACGGGCAAACGGGCCAGGGCGGACAACAGCGCATATATCTCGGTTGTGCTGGCACTGTCGCCGTCGACACCGTCATAGCTTTGCTCGAAGGTGAGGGTAGCAGACAGGCTCAAGGGTTTGTCCTGGGCGTATTTGCCTCCCAGGAAACCACTGAGAATCAACATACCCTTGTCGTGAATGCGTCCGCTCAGTTTCGCCTCCCGCTCGATGTTGATGACACCGCCCCGGCCCAGGAAGGTCTTGGCGGTGATTCGGGTTGGCTTGCCGAAACTGTAGTCGCCAAGCGACAGCACGGCCAGCCCGTTTACCTGGCCCACCCGCTCACCACTCACATCCACCATAACCGTATTGTCGACAATCGCTTCCCGAACCCGCTCCTCAACCAGGCTGGATCGATAGCGCCGTTCCTCGATGGCCCTGCGCACGTCATCACCGATCACGACATCATGACCACTCTGGCTCGCCCAGTAGGCGGCCTCCCGCACGATATCGGCGACATGGGCGAAGCGGGTAGTCATCTTGCGTTGGTCTTCCACCAGGCGGCCGCTATGCTCGATCACCTCGGCCACAGCGCTGAGGTCAAAGGAGGGCAACTGCTCTTCAGCACAGCGTGTTCGAATGAAGCGGGCAACCTTGACCATGTTGTCGAAATCCCAGTCCATCTGCGTGGCGAAATCGGCCCGGACTTTGAACAGTTTTTGAAACTCGTCATCGTCGTCGTAGAGCATGTAGTAAGTCCGGGGGTCGCCGATCAACACCACTTTGACATCAAGGGGAATCGACTCCGGAACCAGGCCTGCGGTTGCGACAACACCAAGCTGCTGGCGCAACTCCTCGATCTTGACCTCCTGATGGCGCAAGCAGCGTTTGAGCGCTTCGTAGGCCAGCGGGTGCCATAGCAAGTCCCCGACATCGACCACCAGGTAACCGCCGTTGGCCTGCAACAGGGCGCCACCCTTGATCTGGCTGTAATCGGTTACCAGGGCGCCAAACTGGGCTTGATGTTCAATCCGCCCGATCAAATTATAGTAGGTCGGATTGGTCTCTACCACCACGGGCGCGCCTGTTTCCCCTTGGTGATCGACGATCACATTGATACGGTAGTGGTCGAAAGGCGACTCAGGGGAACCGAAGAGCAACGCGGCCGGAGGTACATTCCCTTGCTCATCGCCGGCAGCCGGTAGGGCCTTGTAGCGGTCCACATGCTCGACGATGTGCTCCCGAACCTGTTGGAGGTATTCGACGATCTCCCGCCGGTCACCGTATTCCTCTTGAAAGTCTTGAAACGCGGGGGCGACGGTCGCATCTGCGATCTCCCTGTCCAGATTCTGGAGCCGGCTGGCCACCTCATCGTTGATCTCTTTGATCTCCCGCAGGGTTTTTTCCATCTCTTTCTGCAGAATTGGTTCCTGAGCCTTTAGTTCCTTGCGATGCTGCTCAGGCAATTCCGCAAACTGCTCGCCGGTCGCCGCTTTGCCCTCGATCAGGGGCGCAAAAAGCAGCCCCATCGGCGTCTGGACAATCGTGAATCCCCGCTTTCGCGAAAATTCTTCCATTTGCTGGATGAGGCTCTGCCGGTTTTCCTCGAGCTTCTCTACCAGGTCCTGGCGATGCTGTTCGTAGTTCTCGCTCTCAAAGGCGGTGGGCAAAGCCTGCTCCAGGTCGTTCAGCAGCTTATCAAAAGAGTCCCGGAGTTGGCATCCTGCCCCTGGCGGCAATCGAATTGCCAGCGGTTCATCGGGACGGGCGAAGTTATTGATGTATCCCCAGTCATCGGGAACGGGTCGCGTGGCCGCTTTGCGTTCCAGGTAGCGGGTGATGGTAGTCATCTTTCCGGCGCCGGCCGGCCCCAGTGCGTAGATGTTGTAGCCGAACGAAGGGATGTCCAACCCAAACTCTATAGCCCGGGTGGCCCGTTCCTGGCCGATGATTTCCGTCAGTTCCTCCAGCTCTGCGGTGGACTGGAAAGCCATCTCGTCGGGAGCGCAGGTTCGTCGCAATTTTTCGGCTGTCAGCTCGCGGGGCGTATCAGACATCGTCGTCACCTCGGACGGCAGGAAGGAAAAGCGGGTGAGAAAACAAGTAGGTAAGTAAACAAGTAGATAAGTAGATAAGTAGATAAGTAGATAAGTAAACAAGTAGATAAGTAGATAAGTAGACAAGTTAGCTGTCCTTGGTCCTTGTCTACCTGGTCCTTGTTTCCTTGTCTACCTGGTCCTTGTTTCCTTGTCTACCTGGTCCTTGTTTCCTTGTCTACCTGGTCCTTGGCCCTTGTCTACCTGGTCCTTGTTTCCTTGTCTACCTGGTCCT
>JAYELL010000083.1:0-21906 GCA_034717495.1 Chloroflexota bacterium
TTGCGGCAGGCGCACATTGTGCCATGCCGATGACTTCAAATGACAGGAAGACTACCTGACTGATGCGATTCCTGATTACCGGCGGCGCTGGTTTCATCGGCACTGCCCTGGCCAATCATTTGGTGACCTCGGGCCATCATGTCCGGGTATTGGACGACTTGAGTGCCGGAAACCCTGACCGGCTCGATCAGGGAATCCTGTTTACCAGGGGTGATGTTCGCAACGTGCCGGGATTGTGGACTTTGTTACAGGACGTGGAATGTGTGTTTCACCTGGCGTCCCGGGTCTCTGTTCAGGAATCGATGCTCTATCCCCAGGAGTACAATGACGTCAATGTTGGCGGCACCGTGGCTCTGCTCACGGCGGTGCGCGACGTTGGGGTGCCTCGTGTTGTGCTCGCATCATCGGCGACGGTCTATGGCGAGCAGAGCCGGCAACCTGTGCATGAGAACCTTATTCCAAGGCCAAAGGCACCCTATGCGGTTAGCAAGATCGCCGCAGAACACTACCTTTTTGCCCTTGGTGACCTGGTCGAGACGGAGGCTGTGGCTCTGCGGATTTTCAACGCCTATGGCCCGGGCCAGCGTATACCGCCGGCCCACGCACCAGTAGTGCCCCTCTTTCTCAATCGAGCGCTTCGCGGCGGATCGCTGGTGATCCAGGGAGATGGGATGCAGACCAGGGATTTCGTTTACGTCGACGATGTGGTTCAAGCCCTGGTCGCGGCAGGGATCAGGCAGGGGGTCAATGGCCGGACGATCAACGTTGGATCAGGTGTCGAAACCAGCATCAACGAATTGATCCGCCATATTGGCGATGTCACAGGAAGAGAGCTTTCGGTGCTTCATAATGACAACCAGAGTGGCGGTGTGAATCGGTTGGCGGCTGATCTTGTCCAGGCAAAGGAAGTGCTGGGTTACCTACCTCAATTCGATCTTGCTGCGGGACTGAATCGACTCAGACAAGAAGACCCCCGATTTGCCCCCCAGGCAAGTATGGCTCCCTAGTTTTCCACAGATACCACCGGTTCTTCGAATTCTTTTTGCCCTTCGTTCAATCAATTTACCGTCAGGTTCGCGCTTGATCTTGTTGCACACTGGGCAAGAACAGGCAACGTCTGAGGTGGCAACTGCTCATGGTCAGCAACCATCTCAGACGTTTCTGGTGGCTATTCTTTTCGTCAAGCGGAGAGCCTCAGGCTACCAGTGGACCACCACTCTTGTACCGACCGGCGCCCAATTGTACATAAACTGGGCATCGGCGATGCGCATGTTGACGCAGCCATGGCTCATTGGCGTGCCAAAGTTATTGTGCCAGTAGGTGCCATGAATGGCGTGACCCCGGTTGGTGAAATACATGACCCACGGGACGTTCGGAAGATCGTAACCAGGGCCGGTCATGCGCTGGGACTGGACCTTCCACAGGATTGAGTAGGTACCTACCGGCGTGGGGAAGGTCGACCCGGTGCTTACCAATCGTTGCAGGACCGGCGTGTTCCCCTGGTAGGCAGTCAGTGTCTGTGAACTGAGGTCGATGTCTATCCACTTGCCGCCGCCGGCGGCAACCTGAGGGGCAGCTGCGGGGGCTGCAGCGGGGACCGCAACGTACGCAGGGGCGCTGGATGCAGCACTGCCTCCGGGGACGGTCAAACGTTGTCCGACGAAGATCATGCTGAGGTTGTTGATCCCGTTGGCCTGGGCCAACGCGTTCATATTGACACCGTAACGGGCGGCAATGCTGCCGAGGTTTTCACCCCGTCTTACGACATGAACGCTGCCGGAACCGGCGTAGCTTGTACTGGCAACTGCGGCGACTGAGCCTCCGGAAATTACCAAGCGCTGCCCGGAGTAGATCATACTGGGATTGCTGATCCCATTGGCCTGAGATATGGCGTTCATGTTGACGCCGTAACGTTGGGCAATCTGGCTCAGGGTTTCTCCCCTGCGCACGACGTGGATCGTGCCAGCCTGATATTCGGGCGCAGCCAGCGCTGGCACTGCTGTGACCACAAGGGCGATGATGACAATGATGAGGGCACTAACCAGTGACCAATGACGATTTCTCACACTCATACCTCCTGCCGGTGACCCGATAAATCTACAACGGGTATCACCGGCAATTTAAGATTTCTGCCGACGTGCACCAATTATAACACGGTTTTTGTTACAATCACGCTAAAATGGACCTATCAACCTTAAGGTTCCTTCGGTCCGCTTACTATACGCAAGGTGTGGCTATGCGCTATCTTAAAAATTCGGCGATTTGCGCTTCAACTCGCAACCGGGCCCCTCAGGGGCGTTGCTGAACAAGTTTCCCTCGATCATTCGTGTCATATCCCGCGCTGGGGATTGCGGGTAGCTGTTGTCGGATTGCCCGATAACTGGCGATTCGTCCATTCTGTGGTATAATTCCCGTCATGTTTTTTCCAACCCGACCTGAAGCCCGTATAGGAAAGGCTGCGCTTTCTGAACCGTCTGACTCCAGGCGGTGGTTCTCGATGAGATCGGCCCTTTTCCTGCTACTGGTATTTTTTGTTTTAGCATCGCCGGTGCTGGCTCAGGAACCAACTCTGGATGAGATCAACGCCGTAGCTCGGGAACTCTATTGTCCTCTGTGCAACGGTGTCCGCCTGGATACGTGCGATCTGCAGGCTTGTATCCAGATGCGCCAGGTCATCTCTGATAAGCTGGTCGCCGGTGTTCCCAAGGAGCAGATCAAAGCTGATTTTGTGGAACAATACGGCCCGATCGTTCTGGGAGAACCGCCGCGACAGGGTCTCAACCTGCTGGCCTGGATCCTGCCGGTCGCCTTGCTGCTCCTGGGTGCCGTCTGGTTGTTTTTCATGGTGCGTAGCTGGACGCGCAAACCAGAGCCAGTGACCCTGCAAACTGTGGCTCCCACGGAGGGAGCAGAACCGGCCACCCAGGCTGTGGACGCTTCGTATTTGAAGCGCATCGAGGCTGATCTCGAGAAGCTTGATTAACATTCGGTTGAGCATAGTTGCGCGTATCCGGTGTTGGCGTGTTTTGAGGAACGAAAATGGCACAGTTAACTGATACGGAAGACGAGACACAACCCGAAACGGCCGAAGGGTCCAAGGGGACCGGTATGACGAAATATATCATCCTCGTGATCGCCATCGGTCTTGTCGGGCTGTTGGCCTACGGGTTGATTTCCGGTGGCGATCACCGGGCCGAGGTCGGATCCCCGGCGCCGGTATTCACCTTGACTGATTTCGACGGCAATCAATACAGCCTGGACGAACTCAGGGGACAGGTGGTGGTCGTAAACTTTTGGGCTACCTGGTGTGTCTCCTGCAAGGAAGAGGCTGTGGACCTGGAGATGGTCTGGCGGGATTACAAGGATCGAGGCGTTCTATTCCTTGGTGTAGATTATCTTGACCAGGAACCGCTGAACTTCGAGTATATCGAGCGCTACGGCATCACCTATCCCAACGGCCAGGATGTTCAGGGCCGGATCTACAACGCCTATGGGGTACAAGGTCTTCCTGAAACATTCATTGTCGGCCCCGATGGTAAGATCACCAAGCTGTACGTGGGACCGGTAACCCGGCAACAGTTGTCCAACGATATTGAGAAAGCTCTGGCAAGTGGCTAGGGTCGAGTTGTAAGGAGTCTGACGTGTTACCTGATTTGGGCTTGATTGCGTTGGTGGTTGCGATGATTGCCGGTTCGGTTGGCATTCTGGCCAACTTGATCGGCGCGGAGCGGGGTCGCCAGGATCTCGTCGTAGCGGGCCGCAACGCGCTCTATGTGGTCGGCGGACTGGTGTTTTTCGCGACCCTGATCCTGGCCATTGCGTTAGTGACCCATGATTACAGCCTGGCATACGTCGCCAGCCATGTCAGCAACGAGCAATCCTTCTTCTACAACCTTTCGTCGCTATGGGGCGGGCAGGCGGGATCGCTGTTGTTCTGGACCGCCGTGCTTTCTGGCTATGCCGTCGCTGTGACGATTGCCCAGTGGAAGCGGCAACCGGTGCTCCGCCCCTACGTTACCGCTGTTCTGCTGGGGGTGCAAGTTTTCTTTCTGCTCGTTTTGCTCTTTGCCGCCAATCCCTTTGAGAGGTTATGGGCGATGCCAAATGGCAGCACTGTGCCGGCCGTCTTTGCCCCGGCCGGCGCCATCCCCGCTCAATTGAGCGATGGTTCCGGCTTGAATCCGCTGCTGCAGAATTACTGGATGGTGATTCATCCGGTCATGCTGTATCTTGGTTGGATAGGCATGACGGTGCCCTTCGCCTTCGCGGTTGCAGCATTGGTAACGGGTGAACTGGGCAACGATTGGATCCGAACGATCCGCCGTTGGACGCTGGTGCCTTGGATGTTCCTGACCGCCGGCATTCTGATGGGCTCTCAGTGGGCCTATGTCGAGTTGGGCTGGGGAGGTTACTGGGCCTGGGACCCCGTGGAAAATGCCAGTTTTCTTCCCTGGTTGACCGCAACGGCCTTCATCCATTCGATCATGATTCAGGAGCGACGTGGCATGCTCAAGGTCTGGAATTTTGTGCTGATATTCCTGACTTTCGAGTTGACCATCATCGGTACCTTCATTACCCGCAGCGGCATCATTGACTCGGTCCATGCCTTTGCCCTGTCCAACATCGGTCCTCTCTTCCTCTCCTTCATTGTGTTGACCACCTTCGGTTATCTCTGGTTGTTGTTCAGGCGGCTTCCTGATCTGCGAAGTGCCAATCACCTGGACAGCATGCTGAGTCGAGAGTCGGCGTTTCTCTTTCAGAACCTGATCTTTGTGGGACTGACTTTTGTGATCCTGTTCGGCACGCTTTACCCGATCATATCGGAAGGCCTGAACAATTTCTTGCCCATCGACAAGATGTCTTTTGCAGCACCCTGGTTCAACAAGGTAACCGGGCCGTTGTTTATTCTTCTGATGGTATTGATGGGCTCTGCGCCGCTTCTGGGCTGGCGCCGATCCAGTAAGGAAACGATCGTGCGCAACTTTCCCTTTCCGATCCTGTTTGGCATCGGTTCCAGCGTGGTTGCCTACCTGCTGGGCGCTCGCAGCTTCTACTCGGTCTTCTCCTTCGCCGTAGCCGGATTCGTCGTCGGAGGCATTCTGCAGGAGTTCTACCGCGGCGCCAGCGTGCGGCATCGTAACCAGGGCGAAAACTGGCTGGTTGCCTGTGCCACTCTGCTAAAGCGCAACCAGCGGCGTTATGCCGGCTACATCGTCCATCTGGGCGTGGTCATGGTGATGATCGCCATCATCGGCGTCAATGTCTATCAAACTGAGGCTCAGGCCAACCTCGCCCAGGGCGAGAGCATGGTGATCGACAAGTACGAACTTACCTATATGGACCTGAGAGAGCAGTCCGGTCCCACCTACGATCAGGTGCAGGCGGTTGTGCAGGTCAAACGCAATGGCGCGGTTGTCGGCACCATCACCCCGGCTATGAATTTCTATCGGACTGTTGCCGGGCGGGATCAGCCGACCAACGAAATCGCCATTCGCATGGGGCCGGTTGAGGATCTCTACCTGGTGCTGGCCGGCTGGGAGGGCACCGGACAGTCGGCTTCATTTAAGGCGTACGTCAATCCGCTGATGACCTGGATGTGGATCGGCGGAATCGTCATGATGCTGGGCACATTGGCTGCCGTATGGCCACACCAGCGAAGCCGGAAGCGGTCCGAGGTGAAGGATAGGCTGCCCCGGGGCGCTCAGCCTGCCTAGCTGCATCGCTATCAAGAAAGCAACTGATTTATGCCATTTTTGTTTCTGATCGGCGCGATAGTGATTATCGCCATCTCAGCCCTTGCAATCGCCTGGCCGTTGCTGCGCGAGTCGGCGGAACTGGTTGCGCAGCCGACGGACCCGGATACCCTTGCCGATCCCATGATGGAACTGGAGCAGGAGCGCGACTCTCTCTACCAGGCGATCCGCGAGCTGCGTTTTGACTACGAGGTTGGCAAGGTGTCGGAGGCAGATTATCTGATCTTTGAAAACCAGTTGAAGGGCCGGGCGGTCGTCGTGTTGCAGGAGATCGATACCTTGCACGAAGCCGAGATTGATCCCGACCTGGACGCCCGAATCGAGGGAGAGATTGCCGCTTTGCGGCGCAACGGGACGGGAAAGACTGCCGGAGACCCGCTGCCGGTCCCTGTTGGCCAGAAGGGCTACTGCAGCCAGTGCGGTGAAACTGTGCGGGCTGGTGATGGTTTCTGCGGCCAATGTGGAGCCCGTGTGGCCTGACAATTCAGCACCTTGAATCTCAAGCGCCTCCCATTCGACCTTTGAAGGGAGGCGCTTTTTGTCAGGATCAAGCGGAACGGAAAAGAAAACGCCCCGCCTGTCGGAAAACAGCGGGGCCTGTTGGTACCCCAGATAGGATTCGAACCTATGGCCTCTTCCTCCGCAGGGAAGCGCTCTAATCCACTGAGCTACTGGGGCATGTGGCGGGGAGGGAGGGATTTGAACCCTCGAGGGACCTTAGCAGCCCCTACCCACTTAGCAGGCGGGCGCACTCGACCAGGCTATGCGACCTCCCCACGTTTATTTGTCAGGCGGAGGGAGAGGGATTCGAACCCCCGATACGGTCACCCGTATAGCTGTTTTCAAGACAGCCGCCTTCGTCCACTCGGCCATCCCTCCGGGGTAGTCCCTTCCCTCGGGACCATAGAATTGTATCACACAAAGATTCTTTATGCCAAAATGACATGGTGATGTCAATATGCGGGGTCATGACATGGTGACATAATGATTACGCAATCACCTCCGCGCCGCCCATGTAGGGCCGCAGGACTTCGGGCACGAGTACACTGCCATCCTTCTGCTGGTAGTTCTCCAGTACGGCGATCACGACCCGGGGAAGGGCAAGGCCTGAGCCGTTCATTGTATAGACATAACGAGGTTTGGCTTTCTCCTCGGGTCGGTAGCGGATATTGGCTCGCCTGGCCTGAAAATCGGTGAAGAGTGAGCATGAGCTTACCTCCAACCATTCCTCGACGCCCGGCGCCCACATTTCCAGATCATACTTGGCAGCCGCAACGAAACTCAGATCGCCCGTACACATCTGCACCACCCGGTACGGGATCTCCAGTCGCTGGCAGATATCCTCTGCGTTGGCGATCAGGCCGGCCAGTTCTGCCTCACCCTGTTCCGGCTCCACGAACTTGACCATCTCCACCTTGTCGAACTGGTGGCCGCGTTTTATGCCACGTACATCCTTGCCAGCCGACATTTTCTCACGGCGGAAGCAGGGTGTGTAGGCGACATGGCAGATGGGCAGGCTGCCCGGGGACAGAATCTCATCCCGGTAGAGGTTGGTGACGGGCACCTCAGCCGTGGGAATCAGCCACAGGTCATCTTCGTAGTCCCGGTAGATGTTCTCGCCGAATTTAGGCAGGTTGCCGGTGCCAAAGAGACAGTGCTCGCGGACGATGGCGGGTGGATAGACCTCGATGTAACCATGTTCGTCGATGTGAACGTCCAACATCCAGGTGATTAACGCACGCTGCAGGCGAGCCCCCAGGCCCTTCAACACATAGAAGCGGCTGCCCGACAGCTTGACTCCCCGCTCGAAATCGATGATGTCCAGTCCCTCGCCGATTTCCCAATGGGGCAGGGGCTCGAACTCGAAGCTCGGAAGCTGGCCCCAGGTCCTGGTAACCACGTTTTCGTTGTCATCCTTGCCGACGGGCACATCCGGCAGCGGCAGGTTTGGAATGCGGCTCATCGCATCGAACAGCTCGGAATCGACCTCCCTGATCCGTTCATCCAACCCCTTGATCTGATCTGAGACCTGGCCCATTCTCTCCTTGAGCGAATTGGCTTCCGCCTTGTTGCCCTCCCGCATGAGTTGACCGATCTTGCGGCTTTCGACATTGCGAGAAGCCTTCAACTCCTCTACCTCGGTTAGAAGGCGCCGTCGCTCTTCGTCCAGGCTCAACACCTGGTCCACCGGTGCATCGGGGTCCTGCAGCACGACCATCTGCTGTTTGACAAACTCTGGCTGTTCCCGAATGATCTTGATATTTAACATGACCTTCTCCTAAAAAACAGCGCCCCGTTCCAGGACAAGGAGCACTCATGGTGCCACTTATCAATCAAACTCGATCTTGCGGTTGCGCATTGCAACGCTTTGAGCCAACCCGATACCCAGCATGAGTGCCAACAATGAGCTGCCGCCGTAGCTGACAAAGGGCAGGGTAATGCCGGTGACGGGCAGCAGGCCCAGGTTCATGCCAATGCTGACCACGGCCTGAAAGAGGATCATCGCCAGTATACCCACCACGATCAGGCGGCCAAATTGGTCTCTGGCCTGATCGGCGATGTTGAAGAGGCGCCAGATGATGACCAGGAGCAGTATCATCATGACGACGGCGCCAATGAAGCCCAACTCCTCGGCCACCATGCTGTAGATGAAGTCGGCGTAGCGCACACGCAGGAAATGCAGTTGGCTCTGGCTGCCCTGGGTAAATCCCTTACCCAGCCAGCCGCCATTGCCGATGCTGATTAGTGCCTGGGCAATGTTGAAGCTGGCGTCTGGATCGCTGGCCGGACTGAGAAAAATGGTAATTCGTTGGCGCATGTATCCCTGCAGGTTGGCCCAGATCACTGGCGCTGCCAGGGCGCCGCTGGCAACGGTCAGCAGGATGTAGATCCAGGGGATGCCAGCCACAAATAACATGATGGCTCCGATGACAATCAATACGATCGCCGTTCCCAGGTCAGGTTGCAGATAAATCAATCCCACCGGCACCATCAGCAGCACGAATGCCCCCAGTAGCCACTGGGGTTTGCCAAGTTCATCGTGATGGTTGCTCAGGTAGTGGGCGAAGACGATGGCGAACAGCACTTTTGCCATCTCCGAGGGTTGGATGAAAATCAGACCGGCATCGAACCAACCGGCCGTACCACCCCGGATCTGACCCAACAAAGCGACCGCGGCCAGTGCCACAATGGTGAAGAGGTAGATTGGCCATTGCAGGCTGGTAAGCAAACGATAGTCAAAGGCGGCAACCACAATCAAGAGCACCATGCCAATGCCTGCATAGATAACCTGTCGCAGTGCATAGTTTCGGTAGGCCTCGACGCCCAGCGTGGCACTATAGATCATGGCAACGCCAAAGGCGATCAGGAGTAGAGTGGCTCCAAGCAGTACAAAATCAAAGCGACGCCAGTTGAGTCTCATTCTGTTTCCTGTCCGGTTTCCTCTATTCCCGGCACAACCTCTTCAATTGGTTCTTCGACGATCTCTTCAACCGCGGGTGGCTCGAGCGGGGCTTCCTGGGTTTCGAAGTAACCTCGCAAGATTGCCTCAGCAACCGGCATAGCGGTTAAGGATCCCTCACCACCGCCATAGACGAATACCACGATGGCGATTTCCGGATCTTCGTAGGGAGCGAAGGCTGTGAACCAGCCATGGGTCGGTAAACGGTTATTGCGCAAGAACCCAATCTCAGGATCCCAAAACTCGGCCGTACCAGTCTTTCCGGCGACTTGTACGCCTGGCACCACCAGATCCTTGGCTGTGCCATTGGGGAAGTTGACCGCGCCCCACATGCCCTCCCGGATTACATTGACGTAGTCGGGTTCAATTGGAAGTTCCCGGATCAATTCTGGTTCGAATTCTTCTACCACATTGCCGCCCGTATCCTCGATGCGGCTGACAATCTGAGGTCGGTACAACAGACCTCCGTTGGCGACGGCGGCTGTAGCATTCAGAACCTGAAGTGGGGTCGAAAGCATGGCGCCCTGACCGATGGACATGTTATATGTATCGCCGGCAGACCAGGTCTCGGCATACGTCAACCGTTTCCAGCGTGGACTGGGCACCAGGCCCGCATTCTCACCGGGCAGGTCGATACCCGTGGGACTGCCGAATCCGTACGCCTCCGTGTAGTCGATGAGAGAATCGATTCCCAGGCCCTCGAAGGTTTTCGCAAAACCTCCCGAAATCTGATAGAAGTAGGTGTCACACGACACCGCCAGCGCTTCACGGATGTTCACCTGGTAATGGCCGGTCTTGTATTCATGGATCCAGCAGAAGAAGGGCTGGGCGAATCTGGGATCGTCGGGAAAGAAACGATTGCTCACCCAGGTGATGCCATCTACAGTGCCATCAAAACTGTCGCCAAGGCGCGTGCGTTCGGTGACGACACCTTCTTCCAACGCACCCCCGGCCGCAACGATCTTGAAGGTCGAACCTGGTGGATACAGGCCACTAATGGCGTGGTTGACCAGGGGACGCCGCTTATCCTCGATGAGCACCTGGTAATCCTCCAGCTCGATTCCCTGGGCAAAGAGGTTGTTGTCATAGGTTGGCAAGCTGACCAGGCCAAGAACCTCGCCGTTGCGCGGGTCCATGGCGATCGCAACTCCCGTATCCGCTTTGGCCTCCTTCAACCCCTGCAACAAGGCATCTTCCATCAGTTTTTGCAGTTCAACATCCAGGGTCAATACGAGGTTATTGCCCGAGGCACTGGGGAAGATGTCGCCTACCGTGCGTACCTCGCGCCCGTTGACGTCAACCTCGATATTACGCTGTCCATCCTTGCCCCGCAAGGCTTTTTCATAGGTGAATTCCAGGCCGGCCAACCCCACCTGATCGTTTGCCCGGTAGCCCTCTTCCTCATAGCTCGCGACATACTCTTGCGGTACTGGTCCCATGTAACCCAGCAAATGAGAGGTCAAGGTGCCGTTCAGGTAGTCGCGAACCGGTTCGATCTCCAGGCTGACACCGGGCAATAAATGGCTTTGTTCCGCGACGGAAAAAGCGATCTCCCGATCGACCTGATCGGCAAAGGTGATGGGTCGATAGGCGCCACCCTGCCAACCCTGCCGAACGCTGTCCAGCGCTTCGTCGATGCTCATGGTCTGGCGGAAACGCGGCGGACCTGTCACGCCAAACTGATTGGGTTGATCCCCTGTCTCTGCGACAGGAGCGCTCTCGGGACCCGGTGTTGGCTCAGGTAACCCGGCAACTGCTTGTTTGATGACTCGTTCCAGTCGTTCAAGCACAACCCGTTGCATTTCTTCCTCAATGGCAGGGTCGTCATCTTCCGGAAGTTCTTCCGGCACGATGGCTATGTTGAAGCTTGGCCTGTTGCGCACCAGTAGCGTTCCGTCGCGATCGTATATTACCCCGCGTGCACCTCGTACCTCCACCAACCTGAATCGATTCTCGTTAGCCCGCGCGCGCAAGCCTTCCCCCTGAAAAAACTGGATTCGCCAGAGTTGGCCGGCAAATACTATGAAGATCAACACCGTGGCAACTCGCAATATCAGAAGGCGAGCCGACGACGGCAGCGGACGGCCAATCAAAGCATTACTCCAATGGGAGACGTTCTCTTCCGGTGGCGCGGCTGATCCGGGCGAGAATCGGATAAAGGATCAACATCAGCAGCAGGTTCAGGCCAATTTGAGGAAAGATCAATCTGAGCAGCGCGTCCGGCACCGACTGGGCGGCGCCTGTAAGCCATAGAATCAGCAGTTGAATGGCGTTTTGCGCCAATGTTGTGATGGCTATCATGATAAAGGGCAGGAATATGTTTCCCCGGTAAATCGTGCCACCACCCAGACTGGCGATATAGGCAGCGATCAAAAGTCCCAGGGTGTGAAGTCCGAAAGGGCCGCCGGAGAGCAGGTCCAGCCAAAGGCCGCCGATAACAGCCCACACCACACCTTCACGCAGACCGCGTAACAAGGTCCATCCGACGACCAACACCAGCATCAGATTGGCCGAGACGCCGTTGATAGCCAGCGGTGGCAAAAAGGACACCTGCAACAACGCGGCAACGCCCAGAACAATCAGCAGGAGATAAAAAGCCATGGTGCATTCGTTAGCGCTCGGGCAGATTCTCCAGGTTCTGCACCGGCACGAAATTGGTGACAACCAGTACCGTCTCCAGCGTGTTGAAATCGACGGTGGTTTTCACGACCGCTCGCTGGAACATTTCAACATCGTTGCGCTCGACTTCAATGACCTGGCCCACCGGAATGCCGGCAGGGAAATCGCTGCCTTCACCTGACGTCACCACGATATCGCCGACACCTATCGGTTCATCTTGAGCCAGATAATCCATAATGGGCAGGCGTCCCGTTCGGCCCCGCAGGATTCCGCGTAAGCGGGCACTTTGCAGGTTGGTATTCACGTTGCTTTTGCTATCGGTAATCAAGAGCACCCGGGAACCGCTGTCATACACCTCAGTGATGCGCCCAACCAGACCACGTTCTGTGACCACGGGCATGCCAGGCAAGACTCCATGTTTCTCTCCTAGATCGATGACAATAGATTGGATAGCACTGCTTGGGTCGTCGGCGACAACCCGTCCGAGTACCTGGCTGCCCTTGAAGCCGTAACCAGGATTGGCGTTTGGGAAATTGAGCAGGCGTCTGAGCCGGGTGTTTTCGGCCTCGATTTCCTTGAGGCGAACATTTTCCACGGTCAACTGGGCCAACAGTTGATCCAGTTCATCGTTGCGTTCGCGCAGGGTCGCCAGGTCACCAACACTGCCCGTGACGTTGCGCACCACCTGTCCTGCCTGGCGCAATACACGCTGCGCCGGCATCGTCAGGCGATTGACGACGCCGCGCACCGGTGCCGGAAAGCTGGAGTTCAGCAGAAGCACCGCCGCGACGAGTACCACGCCGGCAATCAACCACCAGCGCCATCGAGAGCGGGAAGGGGATCTGTCGTACATGGTCAGAATAGAGTCGTGTAAACAAAACGTGCCCAATGCCTGGCCGGGCTGGGCACGCCAAGTTTCATTGCAGTCCTCGATGTCCGGATCAGGCAAGAGTGGGTGTTTTGGCAGTTATCAGTGACCACCATTTCCACAAACCATCTGCCTAATGGATCGTGCTGCCCCTCTGCATGGATGCCAGTACCTTGCGCAGCACTTCCAACTCCTCGAGGATTGCCTCAGCACCCCGGGCTACACAGGTCAGGGCGTTGTCGGCAACGTTTACTGTCATGTGGATTTCCTCTGACAATCTGATATCGAGACCGCGCAGAAGGGCACCGCCTCCAGCCAGAGTGACGCCATCCTGCATCAGGTCCGCGATCAGTTCAGGAGGGGTTTCGTCGACAGCATCGCGCACCGTTTCCACGATGACACTGACCGAGGGCGACAGGGCTTCTCTGATCTCGACACTGGAGACCTCGATCGCCTCGGGTAGACCTGTGATCAGGTTACGGCCGCGCAAGGTCACCGTGGTTTCCTGTTCCAGTGGATATGCCGAGCCTGCCAGTATCTTGGCTTCTTCGGCCATGCGCTCACCGATAAGCAGATTGTACTTCTGCCGGGCGTACTGCATGATGTCTTCGTCCATCTCGTCGCCTGCCACTCGAATGGAGCGGGCTACGACTATGCCACCCAGCGCAATCACGGCGACCTCGGTCGTGCCACCGCCGATGTCGACAATCATGCTGCCCTTGGCATCGGTTACCCGCAGGCCAGCACCGATGGCCGCTGCCATTGGTTCCTCCACGAGAAAGGCCTCACGGGCCCCCGCACTTACTGCGGCATCATGGACAGCCCGCTTCTCCACCTCGGTCACACCGCTGGGAATGCCAACGACAACCCGAGGCCGCGGAATGCGGAGTAGAAGACGATCATGGACCTTGCGAATAAAATAGTCGAGCATCTGCTCGGTGATATCGAAATCGGAAATGACGCCATCGCGCAATGGCCGAATGGCAATGATGTTGGAGGGGGTGCGTCCCACCATTTCCTTGGCCTCAGCGCCGATTGCCAGAACCTTTTTTGTGGTCTTGTCGATCGCCACAACCGATGGCTCGTCGATGACGACGCCCTTTCCCCGGACGTTTACCAGGGTATTGGCTGTACCCAGGTCGATGCCAATATCTAATGAAAATAGGCCTAGTAGCCAATCAAGCGGTCGAAACACGCCGGTTATTCCTGCCTTTGCTATGGATTCGAACTGAAAGTGCACTTGAAACGGACCGGGGACGTGCTTCGTCTTCCGGTTGCCGATGTACCTCACAACAGCCCAATATTATACCACCAGTCAAGGCTTTGGTGAAGGATTGCGAGGCGGCTATTCACCGACGATTTCCCTACGTCAGCCAGGATCACTCAGCGGAAACAAAAACCAGACCCGAGCTCCGGGTCTGGTATGCTGATCCAGATGCATGTCTTGCTCAATCAAGGGGCAGGAATACCGGGGGTTCTTCGGTATCGTCAGCCAGGATCTTTCTGCCCAATTCATCGCCGTATGCCGTGAGCTTCGCCATGTCGCTGGCATCATCCATTTCGATGGGTTCACGCAGGTCTACGTTGAAGCGCCTGAAATCCAGGTCGCCGAAGAGCCGTGCGGCCGCATGGATTTGCTGGTTGTCGGCCGATTGCAGGAAGGCACCGATGGTCGGCCCGATCCATTGCCACGGCCACATGTCTCTGACCTGGCTCGGCTCCAAACCGGCGGGATATTTGCCGGTTCCCAGGCTGATCAAGGTGGTTTCGCTGGGATCCCACTTCAGGGCATTTCGGGCATCGAACGCTGCGATGTAGGCGGGGTTGGAGAAGGAACCAACGCCGCCATCGACATAGCGGTCGTCAACGGCCGGGAAGTAGGTGGGCACCGACGAGGAGGCCAGCACCGCCTTTACAACAGGCCAGTTCTGGTACTCAGGCTTCCAGGACTTGATGAAACGGGTTCGGTTTTCCTGTAAATCGAAGACTGTGATTATCAGGTCTGTAGCAGGATCGGCGTGCCACACGTCGCCCATCTTCGGGTCGCCAATTGCCTTGTGCAGGGCATTTTCAAGATCATCGTGGGGATAGCGGTACTTGGACAGGAGCCAAAACCGGCTTCGCAGGGTTTCGCGAAAGATGGTCTGGCCCAACTGTTCGTACATGGCATGCATCTGCTCGGCGGTCAAACCGGTGGCGATGCCCGCCGACAGGATCGAGCCGGTGGAGGTGCCCGCGCTGAGCCGGAATGTATTGTGAGCTGACTGGCCAAGATGATCTTCCAGGATCATTAGGGCTCTGGCAACGATGGTCCCCTTGATACCACCGCCGTCGATGGCGATGGCGACATTCTGGCGAAATGGTCTCATGAATCGATTCCTCCTGCCGCATCACATATTGGCTACCAGCTCCAGCAACCGAAGAAACCTTGCGGAGCGCTGCCGGCGTATTCCTATCAGGTTAAACGAAGCAACGGGGTTTTTCGCGTTAGGAGAGCGACAATCTTCGCAGTCGCTTGAACTCAAGCGCGATGTCAGCCTCAAGAGCATCGCGCTGATCGACCGGTAAAAACGCGGACCGTGCCGCGTTCAATGTCAGGGTTTCCAGATCGCCGGTATCGAGTTCAAAGGTGTTTAGCAGCTTGGCAAATTCCTCCGTCAACGTTGTGTCGAAGAGTGGCGGATCATCGGAGTTCACCGTGACCAATAGCCCCATTTTTATCAGGTGGACGATGGGGTGTTGCTCGATGTTTCGATAGACTTTGAGACAGACGTTGCTGCTCGGGTTTACCTCCAGAGGAACCTGTTCAGCTTTGAGGTAGGCCAGTAGCTCGGGGTCCTCTATGGAGCGGACGCCATGACCCAAACGCTCGGCCTTCAGCTCGCGCAGGGCGGCCCATACGCTGGCCGGGCCGGCTGTTTCGCCCGCGTGGGGCGCGGAATGAAGGCCGGCAGCAAGGGCTTTTTCAAAGTAGGGGGCAAACTGTCCAGGTGGGGAGGTGGCCTCGTTGCCGCCCAGGCCAAGGGCAACGACCCCCTGGTTTGCCCAATCGATGGCGAGTTGGGCGGTGCGCTCCGCGGCAGGCGGCGGAAGATTGCGCGGGATGTCCATGATCCAGCGTATCTCGACGTCGAAATCGCGCCTGGCGCGTCGCCTGCCATCTTCCAGGCCGTCGATGATATCCTCTGCGGCGGTGCCCTTGTTCTGCCACAGGTGGCTGTAGGGGGTCACCGTTGCTTCCCGATACCAGATGTTCTGGCGAGCCATGTCTGCGCCCAACTCGTAGGCGATAAGGGAAAAATCATCGGCGCTGCGCAGGCAACGTTGAATGGTCAGGTAGACGTCGATGAAATGGGAAAAATCGCTGAACTGGTACCACGTTCTCAGCGCATCGATGGTGTCGCCGGGCAAGGCAACATGGTTTCGGTCGGCCAGTAACAAGAGCGTGGCAGGCTCGATGGCACCTTCCAGATGGATGTGAAGCTCCACCTTGGGCATGTCCTGGATGAATTGCAATGGGCTCATGGGGTTCATGCAACACACTCGGTCTACAACGTCTCTTGCCAATCTCTTTTCTCACGCAGATCCGCGATTACCGGACCCAGATCCAGGATGTCGGCAATGTGATAATCGGCGACGGCTCCCGGGTCGCCGTCGACAAGCACCGTAGCCATGCCCAGTTCGGTTGCAGGAACCAGGTTGCGGGGCCGGTCTTCGATCAACACACAGCGCGCCGGGTTCGCGTTCAGGATATCGAGGCAGGCGGTGTACGCCTCCGGCGCAGGCTTGCTCACATAGTTGACCGCTACCACATCGATGATGCGTGTAAAGCGATCGCGCATGCCGAGGTGTATCAGAACTCGCTCGGCATGCGCTTTGTCGGCGTTGGTGAAAATCACCTTTTCCCCTGGCAGGCAGGCAATCATCCTGTCAAGCTCGGGGTTTTCAGCCAGGCTGTCAAGCGGCACGTCATGCACGAACTGCAGGAAGTGATCGGCATCCAGATCATGATGCAACACCAGGCCGCGCATCGTTGTGCCATACATTTCAAAGTACTGGCGACGTAACTGTTGGGACTCTTGTGCCGAATATCCCAGGTATTCTTCAATATACCGTCCGATCCGCTGGCCGATGCACCTCATTACACCAGTACCGCGGGGATACAGGGTCTCGTCCAGGTCGAAAAGCAGATGGCTGATGGCAGGGCGAGGCAAGATTGAGCTACCGCACCTCGATCTGTGTATAGGTCGGATAGGAATTGCCATCCAGGTCTTCCACGATGAAGCCGACGACATATTCACCGGCGGCGGCATCGAGCTCTTTCCATACGAAAGGCTGATCGCCGAAGGTCAATGTGCCTCCTTCCTGGCTGGCAAGGCCAGTTGCCCGGCCATTTTGGTCCAGGTCCATCCACCGCTCCAGCAGGGTGATGGAGTCGCCCGATCTTGGAATGATCTCCCGCGGGGAACCGATCGAGTTGGCTTCGCCGGAAAAGCCAAAAACCTGGCGGAGGCTGCCATCCCGGAAATAGAGGCGAGCCCGCCGCTGTTCGATGTCATCGCCATAGGTAAAGATGCCGTCAACGGTGTAGACCGCGTTTTCAGGGGTCGCGCCATAGGTTTCAGGCGTGAAGCCCGCAACCACCGTTTCGACACCATCGTCGATGGCGAACATCAAAGGTTCCCACTCGAACTCCAACGTGAATGAACCCTCACCCCAGTCGGGATAGTAGACGCCGCCGATTTCTCTCGTTTTGGCACTTTCGAGGTAATCCTGGTCGGCCACGAAAACGGAATTCGCTTCCTGGTCGAAGAATCCGGTGAAGAAGCTAATGTAACCGAGGTTTTCGCCATCGATGTCGATGCTAAACAGCACTGGTTTGCCAGGCGCAGCTACATTGCTGGACTTACGGATGGGCGAGACCTGAATGTTTCCTTTTCCAGGTGCAACTACCTCTGCATTCTGGTTTGGAACTGCCAGCGTTTGCGCGGCGGCGTCGAAGGTTTGGCCCGTGTAGTGGAATCTCAGGTAGTCGTCCCAAAGGGAGTCACCGGAAAAACGTTCGGTAACCTTGACATAGGAATCGGGTCCGCTGGCCGGTTGACGATAGAGGTCGGAATCGGGGAAATAGATGGAAACCCCTGTCGAGCCCGGTTTGCCATCGCCGTGTCTTTCGGCGATGACTACCTTGTCCAGAGCCTGCAGGAGTTTGTTGACAGGTTGATTTACCTTTTCGCCGCTCCTGGTTCGGGCGAGTAACCCAACGAGATTGCCCAGATCGAGATAGGAGGGAGGCACTCTTTGTCCAAAGATGCTGGTGAAGGACTGGGCGTAATTGCGGGCCTGGGCCACATCTCGCTGGTCAATACTCTGGAGCTGGAACGCCAGGTCATTAACGCTGTCCATCAAGGCTGGAACGGCTGTCAGGTCGGCGGCTGCCAGCGTGGCACCATGTTCCATCTGGCCTGCCAGCTGTCTGGCCGTTGGCACCGCGAAAGATCCCCTCCCGACCATTGCCGAGCGGGCCTGGTTATCGACGATGCGCTGGTCCTCGTCGATGTAGCTGTTGACGATCGATTTTCCCAGATCAGCCCCGTCCATGTCAGGATTATTCCGAAGATCCCCCAAAAAACTGGCGTATGCCCAGCCTACTGCAGGTTCCGTCTCCTGGGAGACAACTGCATAACGGGCGTGGGGCGCCAGTGCGCTGAGCACTTCCAGGTGACCCATCAGACAGGCATCCAGGCCTATGAACTCGAGTTTGTCGATATCTGTTTGAGCACGGATCCGGGTAAGCGTTTCATCCAGCTGGTCCAAGTAGATCTGGTCGCCAACCAGCTTGGCTATCGGCGCCCTCTGTTTGGTCCTGGTGCGGGGATCTGGATCGCTCCATCCGCCCGGCCAGCCCATGCCGTGATCGGACATGATCAACGCGTACTTGTCGGCCGGGAAGTTCTCCGCGGCCCAGATCACGAAGTCAGCCAGCGTGTCGGCGTCGGACATGTTGACTTCACCCAGATCCTCAACCATAGGGGAATGCAAGCGATTTAGATCAGAATCAGGGGTCAGGAAGTAACGCCGGGTATTGGTCCAGTTGCCATCACCCTGGTACCCACCCTTATAACGATCGATCTGAGAGACGATATTGACACGGTTTCCGGAGCCGACCAGCTCGGCTTCGTTCATGTCGATAAAAATGTCCTGTTCCAGGATCTTATCGTCGGCATCCTGGTAGAGCATCACTGTCCAGGTCTCTGCACCTGGCGGCACTGGTGGCGCAACCAGCCCTGCCATCGAGGCTGGTGCAGGTGCGGATAGACCAGGAACCAGGTTCGGTTCCGCGGATTGGACATCGAAGGCAGATTCTCCTCCGGGCAGGGAGAGGCCAAACAGATCGCCGGCATCCATCGGCTGGAGTTCTGTGGAGCCTGCTGGCTGAGCGGGCTGGCTTGGCAGGACGGAGGCACTTTGGTTGCTGCCACCAATGCCTCCACCAAGCAGGAAAGGAGCTGCAACCAGGAATAACAACACTGCCAGGCCGCCAAGAATGACGATCAAACCGATTCCCTTTGGACCGCCGGTACCGGGTGTTGAGCCTCCGCCCAGACCGCTGGAAGAAGGCAACTGGTATCCACCGCTGGACGGCGGAGGCGGGGGCGGGGCGCTGTATCCACCGCCGGATGGGGGAGGCGGAGGCGGGGGTGGGGAGCTGTATCCACCGCTGCTGGAGGAGGAGGGTTCTTCGCGCTGCGGCGCCTCAGCCCGCTCCCGTTCCCCGGAGGAGTCGGTTCGGCGCCTGCGCCGGGCACGAACCGTTCGATTCGGGTCATCGTTCGAACTGCCCGAGGATGTGAACAGGGTATTCCAGCGATCTTCGCGGCTGGAAGCGCCGGTGGAATTTAACGGAGAGGTCGTGGCCCAGACAAGCTCGGGCCAGAGCTTGAATCTCCATTTATCCATGGTAACTCCTTGTTTCGCCTCAGAAAAACTCCAGCTGTCTCTCCGAAGATTGGTTCGGGGATCAAACCCTTTGGGTTGGCGCCATCATAACATAGCTCCGGTTGGTCGCCCAATACCATTGCCTCGCCGGTCGGGCCAAAGCCCCACCAGCCTCGCTTGACAAGAAAAATGGTCCTGTCTGTCGCAGGACCATTTTCAAAGACAGGGTATCTTCATCTCCAACGGCCAGGGATGCCGGGACACGCTACGCTGCATCCAGGACCTCGATAAGAGCCGGAATGATCTCCTCTACCTTGCCCACGATCCCAAAATCAGCCTGTTGAAGAATCGGCGCACGGGGATTGCGGTTGATGGCAACGATACAGGCGGACTTTTCCATGGCGCCGAAGTGTTGCAGGGTACCGCGAATCCCACAGGCGATGTAGAGACTGGGGTCGACGATCTGTCCGGTCATGTCAACCATCCGGTGGCGCTCGATCCAACCTTCGTCCAGGGCCCCGCGTGAGCCTGCGATGGCAATCGTACGATGGGGAAGATAGCGGGAGAAGGCCTGGGCCAACTCCTCGACCAACTGCCAGCCACCCTCCATCATGCCGCGTCCGCCCGCAATGACTATGTCAGCCGATTTCAGCGGCACCGGCTCATATGAAGGCTCGATACGCGATAGGGCTGGCTGGGCTTGCAGGGCAATGCCCATCTCTTCAATTCTACCCTCCCGCCAATCGTCCCGGTAGGGCATGGGAAAAGCGCCCGGCTGAACCGTAGCAATTTGGGGATGTCCGGAACAGGCAGTGATCTGAACAGCCCTGTTCCCGAACACCGGGCTACCGACGAGTAAGCTGCGGTTTTCGGCATCCAGCATCAGGTCGACAGCGTGACTGACCAGTGGCGCGCCCAGGTGTTGGGCAAGACGAGGCGCAATATTGCGCCCGCCGGCAGTATCGCTGAACAGCAGGAATTCCGGCCTCTGGGTCTCGACGAAGTCTATCATGCCCTCCATGGTCGGGTACCCTGCGCGCCAATGGGTCTCGTCGGCGCCAAACGCGATCAACTCTCTGGCCTGTTCCTCGTTGGCACCTTCACCCAACAGCAAGACATTGACATAAGCACCCAGGCTATCTGCTAACTCCCGTGCCTTTCCGACCAGCTGTACATCGCAGGGGCGCAACTGCTCATTCCAGGCAAATGCAACCAGCCAAACATTGCGATACGCCTGCTCATCGCCGGCAGGCTCTCCCATCAATTCTTCCAGGAATGACAGATCCATAATCAGTCTCCACAGATACGCTGTATTGTCCCGGGTCCAGGGTTCGATACCCCTTGGCAAGGTTTCAGATCACGCGCCGTGCCTTCAAATTGGCGAAAAGTGTCGTCGTTACTTCGGCAGGTGTGCCCTCCAGAATGATCCCGTACTCCCGCTCGTCAGGGACACGTAGCTCTCGATCCGGGGTCAGGGTAGGATAATCGTCCAGGTTCAAACCCAGTTCGCTGGTGTCCCACACGCTTACCTGGTGCCGGCGGTAGGCGTCGATGATATCGGCGCTTTTGGCATACCGCGATTGCTGCAGGTCTTCCTTGATGGCGACAACGGCCGGCAGGGGATAGCTGCTGCCGAAAAAGGTGTCGTCGAATACCTGGAGCCCCCCGATCTCGTGCCTGGATACCTGAAGGCGCTCAGCATTCATCAGAATCGGCCAATTACCCAATGCCATCGCCAGGCGGGGAGCCAGTTCACTGCGCTCTGTATCTGGCCGACTGCTGCCAACCAGCACCAGCGCCACATCATCCAGTCGATCGATAGCTGCCGCCAGGACAGCGGCACTCAGCGCTTCGCCAACCGTTTCGAGGTCGCTGCCAGTGGCGAGGATGGCCTGATCTGCGCCGCGGGAGAGAGCCTCTCGCAGCACATCCTCAACTTGCGCGTCGCCAGCAGATAGAGCGACAATCTCTTCGGCAACACCTTCCTGCTTCAGCTGGTACGCCACGTCCAACGCCCGACGGTCCGATGGGTTGAGGATCATTTTGGCCCGGCGTTTGTCGATCGCCTGCCGGCTGCGGCTTACCCGGATGGTCGTCGGGTCGATAATCTGTCGAACGCAGACAACGATTCGCACTGAAGGCCTCCTTTGATGAACTGATGAACGCTGATCGATCCAAACAGGATCAGCACGCCAGCACGCTACGCCAGCAGGCGTGCCGAGAGGCAGCAAGCGGTGCGTGACGTCAGCAGACGGTGCGTGAGCTAG